>VYDD01000003.1:0-3631 GCA_009843625.1 Gammaproteobacteria bacterium
GGGGAGGAGGATCTCGCCGCGGTGCGGGCCATGCTCGCCCGGCGGCAGGGGGTGATTCTGGCGGCGGGCCCCACCGGCAGCGGGAAGAGCACGACGCTGTTCGGCGCGCTGGGCGAACTGGACCGGAAGCGGCAGAACGTCGTCACCCTGGAGGACCCGATCGAGTACCGGCTGGACGGCGTCAACCAGGTGCAGGTGCGTCCGAAGGCGGGGCTCACCTTTCCGGTGGCGCTGCGGGCGGTGCTGCGTCAGGACCCGGATGTGGTCATGGTGGGCGAGATCCGCGACCGCGAGACCGCCGAGATCGCGATGGCCGCCGCGGTGACCGGGCATCTGGTGCTGTCGAGCATCCACACCATCGACGCGCCCGGCGCCATCGCCCGGCTGCTCAACATGGGGGTGCCCGCATACCTGGTGGCGGGTGGCCTGAGCGGCGTGATCGCGCAACGTCTTGTGCGCCGCGCCTGCCCGGCATGCCGGGGGACTGGCCGTGCCTGCGACCAGTGCAAGGGCGGGTTCCGCGGCCGCATCGGCATCTTCCAGGTGCTGGTCATGACCGACCGTCTCCGGGACGAGGTGGGTGCCGGCGCATCCACCTCCGCGCTGCGGGAGTTCGCGCTCGCGGCCGGGATGGGGTCCATGGCCGGGGATGCCCGCAGGAAGCTGGCGGAGGGCCTCACCACGCCCCACGAGGTGGGCCGGGTCATCGGGGGCGCGGCCACCACCCGGCTTGCCTGCGCGGAGTGCGGGGAGGAGTTGCCGCCGGCCTGCCTGGGATGCCCCTGGTGCGGGGCGCCCCGGGTGCCGACGTGCGCCTGCGGGCGGGAACTAAAGGGCGCGTGGCGCTTCTGTCCGGACTGTTTGCGCCCGGCTACGCCCGCCTCCGCGGCCAGCGCTCCACCCGCACCGTGAGCCGGTCGATGCGCCGCTGGTCGGGAGTCACCCCGATCCCGGGTCCGGCGGGGGGCGTCATCATCCCGTCGCACACCTCGAACTCGGGGTCGACGATGTCGCGCTCCCAGTAGCGCCGGCTGGCCGAGATGTCGCCGGGGATCGTGAAGCCGGGCAGCGTGGCGAGCGCGATGTTGAATGCCCTCCCGACCCCCGACTCGAGCATCCCGCCGCACCACACCGGGACGCCGCGCGCGCGGCACAGGTCGTGTATGCGGCGCGACGAGCCGAGACCGCCCACCCGGCCCGGCTTGATGTTGATGATGCGGCAGCTTCCCAGCTCAAGCGCCAACTCCGCGTCGCCGGCCGAGCGAATCGACTCGTCGAGGCAAATCGGGGTCTGTAGCGCCTCCTGGAGGCGCGCGTGCCGGTGCAGATCGTCGTGGGCGAGGGGCTGCTCGATCATCAGCAGATCGAGATCGTCCATTTCGGCGAGGCGTTCCCGGTCGGCCAGCGTGTACGCGGAGTTGGCATCCACCATGAGCGGTGCTTCGGGGAACGCCCCGCGCACCGCGCGCACCATCTCAACGTCCCTTCCCGGCTTGATCTTGAGCTTGATCTTGCGATAGCCCGCCGCCAGGAACTCCCCGACTTTCTCGACCAGGAGGTCGTCGCTCTTCTGCAGCCCGACGCTCACCCCCACAGGCACGGGTTCACCGGAGCCTCCAAGGGCTTCCGCGAGAGAGAGGCCTCTCTTCCGCCCTTCCAGGTCCCACGACGCCATCTCGAGACACGCCTTGGCCATGGGATGGCCGCGAACGTGCGCGAGCAGCCGCTCGACGTCCGCGGGCTCCGTCACCTCCGCGCCCAGGAGCGCGGGGATGAGAAACCCGGCCAGGATGTGCCAGGCGGTGTCCGTGGTCTCGTACGAGTAGCCCGGATCCTCGCCCGCCACGCACTCGGCCCACCCGGTCCCCCCGTCGGCGTGCAACCTGACCAGCAGAATGCGCCGCTCCTCGGAGTATCCGCTCGAGATCTCGAACCGCTCTCGCAGCGGGAGCCGGATCTCCCGGACTTCGATCGCGTCGATTCTCACCGGGCGGAGGCCGGCGTCGTCCGTGCTCCCAGCGGCCCGAAGACCTCGTCCACCTGCTCCCACCCCACGCGCATGAGGAAGGTGCTGTTCCTGCCGTACGACTTGGATCCCAGAATCAGGAAGCCGGGCTCCGGGTTGCCGAGCGTGCTGGCCCCGAAGCTCGTCTGGTCCATGCAGTCGTCGCCCGCGGAGCCGGCCAGCAGCGCCGCGGACAGCTTCATCGGCGCCGCCGTCGCGTAGCACTCGTGCACCTGAAGCTGCCGGTAGAGGCCGTGGTCGCCGACGTAGCCGCACATGGAGACGATCCGGTCGACGCGGCGCACGGCAGTGGAGCCGTCCCGCCGCGTCAGGATCACGTTGAGACCATCGCCGTTGCGCTCCATGCCGTTGACCGTGAAGCCCGGAAGGACTTCGAGGCCGGACACATCGCTCGTGGCCAACTGCCGGGCGGCGCGGGTGAGACGGCTGCGCGCGGGCAGGCGGTCGCCGGCGATCGGCTGGAGGCGCAGCTCGGGATGCCTGAGCGCCCAGGTCACGCGGGTCGCCGGATTGCCCTCGGCGAGGGCCGCGAGCGATCGCGCGACCGTCTGTGCCGAATGACCTCCCCCGACGAGCAGGATGCGCTTCCCGGCCCATTCGCCCGGATTGGCTTCGATGTCCGGAATGTGCCGGACGATCCGGTCTTCGGCAGCCGCCTCTCCCGGAGCCGGGATGCCGCCTTCGCCCAGCGCGTTGGGAACGTCCCAGGTGCCCGTGCAGTCGACCACCATGTCCGCGCGGTCGATGCGCTCTCCGTCGGAGGTGCGCACCAGTAGGCGGAACGGCAGATTGGCGCGCTCGGCGCTGGCGATCTCTTCGTGCTTCAGAAGTCCTTCGCGGGCCACCGACAGCACCCGCGTGCCGAGGCGCAGACGGTCGCCGACGGCGGGCAGGGCCGCGATCGGCTGAAGCACCCTCCTGACCAGGTCACGTCCGGTCGGGGGCTCGCCTCCGGAAGGTATCTCGCGCCCCGCGCGCCGCAGCCAGCGCCGCATCCGCGGGGACACGTTCAGGTCCCAGCCCGTGAACAGCTCGACGTGTCCCCACGAGAGCACGTTGCTTCCGACATGGGCACCTGCTTCATAGAGGGTGAACGCGATCCCGGCTTCGGCAGCGGCCAGCGCCGCCTCGATCCCCACGGGACCGGCGCCGACGATGGCCACGTGAAGCGAGTCGAGTTTCTTCTCGGTCATGGTTTCATCTCCCCGATTCTTCTCAGGAGATAGTGAGAGACGCGCGCTCCGCGAATGAGCTCGCAGACTTCGTACCCGTTCGAAAGATAGCTCTGCAGGACCGAACGCGTGGCCTCCCGCCAGCGCGCCGCAAGTTCCGGCGTTGCGGCCTTCAGGGCCTGGATGCTTGAGGGGATGGCGGCCAGGACCTGGTCTGCGCGCGACGCTTCGCGGGTTTCCGGTTCCGGCCAGCCCGAAGATGACCCGGACGTGCAATCGAGCACGCGCGGCACCGCGGCGACCTCCTCGATCGCCGGGGGCAACTCCTCCTCCGCCAGACGGCGCTCGACCCGGGAAGCGTCCAGTTGCCAGAGGGCGACGAGCCGGTCGGTGCCGATACCCCGATGGAGCGGAGAGTCGGTCTGTCCGTACA
>VYDD01000003.1:3641-9357 GCA_009843625.1 Gammaproteobacteria bacterium
GGGCGAGGTTGATGTACGCGTTCTGCGACTCGAGCGGATCGAACGTCCAGTACATGCGCCGGATCCCATTCGTCAGCACCATGTCGCGCTGATAGCTCTTGAGGCGAATCCCGAGGCCCCTGCCCCGGCAGTCCGTCCGCACCGCGAGCATGTCGGACCAGTGTACCGGGCTTCCGTTTTCGATCCCCGAGAGGCCGAAGATGAATCCTGCCAGGGATCCGTCTTCTTCGAACGCTCCGGCGGCCACCCCGCCCAGGCGCTGGCTGACGATCATGAGCGCCATGGGGACCCGTTCGGAAAACCCGGTTCCCCAGGTGGCTTCCTGCAGCGCGATGCAGGCCTCGTAGTCCTGATGGGTCCGGAATGGACGGATCGTCCACCGGGACATTGGATCAGCCGCCATCCCGCAGGCCGGGCAGCCCGCGCGCGGGCGTGTCGTAGAATCCGGCCGCCCTGTAGCTCTCGTCGAGGAGTGTGACCGGATGGCAGGCTTCGACCCGCGCCCCCTTCATGCGCAGTCCTCCGCCGATCTGCATCATGCACCCCGGGTTCGAGGTTGCCACGACGCTCGCCCCGGTTCCCAGCACGGCCTCTACCTTGTCCGCCCCGATCCTGCCCCCGAGGCGCGGATGCGTGATGCCGTAGATGCCCGCGCCCCCGCAGCATTCGTCGGCCCGGGGCAGCGGATTGAGTTCCAGCTCGGGAATCGTCCGCAGAACCTGGAGAGGGGGCTCCGAGACTCCTTGGGCGTGGAGAAGATGGCAGGGCGCGTCCCAGGTCACCGAAAGCGGAAGCGGCGCCCCCCGGCGAGGTCCGGTCGCGGCCAGGATTTCAGAAATGTCGCGCGTCTCGTCCGTCACCCGGGCCGCCCGCCGGGCGTAGCGCGCGTCGTCGGCCAGCAACTCGCCGTAGTGCTTGAGCTGCGCGCCGCATCCGGCGGCGTTGACCGCGATGATCTCGGCCCCGGCCCCCAGCATGGCGTCGATGTTGACTCGCGCCAGGTGACGGGCTCCCTCGAGATCTCCGCCGTGGGCGTGGAGCGCGCCGCAGCACCGCTGCCCCGAGGCGTCCACGACGTTCAGGCCGTTGGCGCGCAGCACCCGGCGGGTGGCGTCGTTGACATGTCCCAGCAGCCCGGCCTGCACGCAGCCGTTCAGCACCGCGACGCGCGTGCCGGCGAGCGGGTGCGGTTTGGGCCGACCCGGTGCGGGATCCGGGCCCTCCGTGTCCGCGGAGGAAGCGGACGCCGTGGCCTTGCGGGCGGCGCGCCCCCGGCGGGTCGAAGCCAGCATGCCGAGGCCCAGGCGGACCCGGGCGAGACCCGCGGGCAGGAAGCGCGCGCCCAGCGCGGGGATGCCGGTGGCGCGCAGCAGGCGGCCCAGCGCCGTCAGCGCAAAGAGCAGCTTGCGGCGGCGGAAGAGCCACAGGATGGCCTGCGCCGCGCCGCCCGCGGGCCTGGCCTCGTTCGCGGCCTCGCGGGCGTGTTCGAGGAGGGAGCCGTATTCCACGCCCGCCGGGCACACGGGTTCGCAGGCGCGACATCCCAGACAGCGGTCGATGTGGGTCTGAAACGCGTCCGATGCCGGATCGAGCCTTCCCTCGACGACGGCGCGCATCAGGTAGAGGCGTCCGCGCGGCGAGTCGGCCTCGTCGCCCAGCCGGACGTAGGTGGGACAGGCGGGCAGGCAGAAGCCGCAATGCACGCAGCTCATCAGCCGCTCCTCGTGCTCCGCCAGCGAGCGCGCCAGGGTCGTGGCCGCGCTCCCCGCGCCCGTCTCAGCGGCGGCCAGGCGCCACCGGGAGCGCCACCCGCTCCCCCTCCCGCAAGACCACGATCTCGGCCCGGTCTCCCGGGTCGCGGGCGCGCAACGCGCAGGTGTATTCGTACAGGTCGCCAATCTCGCGGCCCGCGAACCCGAAGCCCATTCGCTCTCCATTCCTCTGTACTTGCACGGGCGTGCCTCGGGTGGAAATTAGCAGATTATCAACGACTTGGCCCGGAGGAGTCCATGAACCGCTACTCGAGGGGAGAGTTTCTCGGCATCGGCGCCGCCCTCGCCACCGGCTTCGGCATCGGCGACTTCGAGTTGCGGGGAGCGGACGCAAGGTCCGCGCGGACCCGCGCCAAGGCCCGCCTTCAGGAAGCGGGCGACGTCACCCCGGACCTGATCCTGGTCGGGGGACGGGTCTACACCGTGGACGACGACCTGCCCCAGGCGGAAGCCTTCGCCGTGAAGAACTCGCGCTTCATCGCGGTCGGGTCAAGCGACGACATCAGGAATCTCGCCGGTCCCGGCACCGAGATCATCGATGCGGAGGGCATGACCGTCACCCCGGGCTTCATCGACGCCCACCTCCACCCCGCGTCGGGCGGCGTGCGCGAGCTCACCGAGGTCAATCTGGACGTGCGCTCCATGGCCGAGATCGGCGAGCGCCTGCGCGAGGGCGCCGCCGGCAAGCCCCCGGGCGAGTGGGTGCTCGCGTTCAAGTACGACGACACGAAGGTGCGCGAAGGCCGCCGCATCACGCGCCGCGACCTGGACGGCTGGGTCCCGGACCACCCGGTCCGGGTTTCCCACCGGGGAGGCCATCTCTACTGGTACAACAGCCGCGCCTTCGAGCTCGCGGGCATCACCGCCGAGACCGAGTCGCCTCCCGGCGGCCAGATCTACCTCGACGACGGCGAGCTGAACGGTCTCCTGGCAGAAAACGCCAACAACCTCTTCCAGGGGCTCCTTCCCTCCGGCTCCACCCGCGAGGAGCGCCAGGCGGGGGTGAAGCTCATCTCGGAACTCACCACCGCGGCCGGCCTCACGTCGCTCCACGACACCGGCTGCAGCACCGACTACGCCGTCGCCTACCAGGACGCCTACAGGGCGGGCGAGTTGCGCTGCCGCATCGCCATGTACTGCCTGGGCCTGATGACCCCCGGGCTGAAAGCGGCCGGTATCCACAGCGGGTTCGGCGACGAGTGGGTGCGCGTGGGCGGCGTCAAGTACAACGCCGACGGGTCCGCCTCCGGCCGCACCATGGCCATGAGCACGCCCTACATCGGGCGCCCGGACGACTTCGGCATCCTCACCATGACCCAGGAGGAGGTCCACGAGGTCGTGGAGGACGCGCACCGCCACGACCTTCAGATCGGCATCCACTGCAACGGCGATGTCGCCATCGACATGGTGCTCAACGCCTACGAGCGCGTGCAGCGCATGTGGCCGCGCCCCGATCCGCGCCATCGCCTCGAGCACTGCACACTGGTCAACCCCTCGCTGCTCACCCGCATCCGCGACACCGGCTCGGTGCCGACCCCGTTCTGGACCTACGTCTACTACCACGGCAACAAGTGGATCGAGTACGGCGAGGAGAAGATGCGCTTCATGTTCGCGCACCGCTCCTTCCTCGACTACGACATCCCCGTGGCGGGCGCCTCCGACTACGTGCCGGGCCCCTACGAGCCGATGATGGCGCTGCAGTCGATGGTGACCCGAACCGACTCCGAGGGCCGGGTCTGGGGGCCCAACCAGCGCGTGACCGTGAGCGAAGCCCTGCGCATCGCCACCATCAACGGGGCGCGCGCCTCCCACGAGGAGCACCTCAAGGGATCCATCACCCCGGGCAAGCTGGCCGACTTCGTGATCCTGTCGGAAGATCCTCACGAGACCGATCCCGAGGCGTTTCAGGAGATCGGCATCGTCCGCACCGTAGTCGGCGGGCGCACGATGCACCTGGCCTGATGCCCGGCGACGCAGCGGGGGTGCTGGCGCGGGAAGCCGGCGCCGGGGAAGCCGGGCTCGGGCTCTCGGGTCGGGTCACGGCCGCCGTGCGGGAACGCGTGGTGGGCCAGGATGCGGCCGTCGAGGCCCTGCTCATCG
This sequence comes from Gammaproteobacteria bacterium, assembly GCA_009843625.1. Lineage (GTDB taxonomy): Bacteria > Gemmatimonadota > Gemmatimonadetes > Longimicrobiales > Gaopeijiaceae > BD2-11. The sequence continues at coordinate 7,514 of VYDD01000003.1, forward strand.
CGCTGCTCACTGGAGGCCACGTGCTGCTGGAAGGCCTTCCGGGGCTCGCCAAGACGCTCATGGTGCGCACGCTGGCCAACGCCATCGACACCGGCTTCAGCCGCATCCAGTTCACGCCCGACCTGCTCCCGAGCGACATCGCCGGGACGCCGATCCTGGATGCGCGCTCCGGCGAGTTTCGGGTCCACAAGGGGCCTGTCTTCTCCAACATCGTGCTCGCCGACGAGATCAACCGGGCGCCCCCCAAGGTTCAGGCGGCGCTGCTCGAGGCGATGGAGGAGCGCCAGGTGTCGATCGCCGGCGACACCTTTCGGCTGGCCGATCCCTTCATGGTGCTGGCCACCCAGAACCCGGTGGAGCTGCACGGCACCTACCCGCTTGCCGAGGCGCAACTGGACCGCTTCGCCATGAAGCTGGACATCGGATATCCATCCCGAGACGAGGAGAAGGAGATCGTGCGCTGGGCCGGAGACCGGGCCGGAACCCCGCTCGAGCCGGTGGCAACCGTTGAGGAGGTGTTCCGCGCCCGCGAGCGGGTGGCGGCGGTGCATGTGGAAGAAGCCGTGCTCGACTACATCGTGGAGCTGGCCTTCGCCACCCGTGAGCCGGCCCGGTACGGGCTCGAGGAGCTGGAGAGCCTGATCGACTTCGGCACTTCGCCGCGCGCATCCATCTTCCTGGCGCGGACGGCGCGGGCGCGGGCATGGCTTCGCGGGCGGAGCTTCGTCCTTCCCGACGACGTCAAGGCGATGGCGCCCATGGTTCTGCCGCACCGGCTGCGCACTACCTACGAGGCGGACGCGCGCGGCATCGGCACCGACGAGGTCGTCCGGCGGGTGCTGGAGGCGGTGTCTTCGCCATGAAGAAGAAGTAGCCGCGGAAAGCGCCGTGGCCGGACGGGAGTCCATCGCACACGAGCATCCCCGGGTCTTCTCTGCGCGGGTCAAGCAGATCGAGTTGCGCACCCGCGGGCTTGTGGAATCGCTCTTCAGCGGCGAGTACCGCTCGGTGTTCAAGGGCCGCGGGCTCGAGTTCTCGGAGGTGCGCGAGTACCAGCCCGGCGACGACATCCGCTCCATCGACTGGAACGTCACCGCTCGCCGGGGCCGCCTTTTCATCAAGCAGCACGAGGAGGAGCGCGAGCTCACGGCGATGCTCATGGTGGATCTCTCGGGGTCGCAGGACTTCGGCACCGGCCTTGCGTCCAACGCCCGCATCGCAAGCGAGATCGCCTGCATCCTGGCGCTCTCGGCCGCGCGCAACAACGACCACGTCGGGTTGCTGGTGGTCACCGATCGAACGGAGCTCTTCATCCCGCCCGACACCGGCCGGCGGCACGCCCTGCGGCTGATCTTCGAGCTGCTTTCACTCGAGCCCACGGGCCGGGGCACGAGGCTTTCCCCCGGCCTCGAGTTTCTGGCGAAGGTGCTGCGGCGACGGGCGGCGGTCTTCCTCATCAGCGACTTTCTCGTGGACTTCGGGGCCGACCCCCGCCTGCCGCGCATCGCAAGCCGCTTCAGCTTCCAGCACGACCTGGTGCCCATTCGCCTGAACGATCTCAGGCAGATGGGGCTCCCGGATGTGGGTCTGGTGCGGGTGGTGGACCCGGAGTCGGGGGAGCGCCGCATCGTGGATACCAGGCAAGAGGGCGCGCGCGCCGCCTATGCGAAACGGACCCGCGAAGCGCGGGAACGACTGACCCGCCTCTTTCACGAATTGGGACTGGAGGTCGTGGAGGTCGGGTCGGAAGACGACTACGTGCCGGTGTTGGCGGAGTTCTTCCGGGCGCGCGAGCGGACGCCGGCTCGACGGCGGGGGCGGGCGGTCTGATGGCTGCCGGGGCT
>VYDD01000282.1 GCA_009843625.1 Gammaproteobacteria bacterium
GTTTCAGGTATGGCTGGCAGGCGTGCTGGCGGCGATGTTCCTGCGCCGAAGCGGTGCGGGGCTGGCCACGGCGCCAGCCACCGACGCCGCGGAAAAGGCCGAGCAGGAGGCGCAGGAAGAGACGATGCGCCGCCGCTGGACCGACACCGACATCAGCATCACGGATTTCGCCATCCTGGGCGGCCTTCCCCTGGTCGCGCTCTGGCTGGCACGGATCATCAGTGAAGCCTTCGGCGAGAGGCTTGCCGCGATGTCGGTGGGTTCACCGGGGTACGGACTCGTGCAGTTCTTCAGCGACGTGCCGGAAGTCCTCTGGCTGACGACGATTGCGCTCATCGTGGCACAGCTGCCCTGGGTGAGGAAGCTGCGCGGGGCAGAAGTGCTCTCCTACTTCGCGCTCCACATCTTCTTCATCGCGCTGGGCGCCGCTTCCGATCTGGCGACCATCGTCGACGCCGGCGTGCCCATCTTCAGCTTCATGATCGTGATCATCGGCATCCATGTCGTAGTCGCGTACGGGATCGGGTGGCTCTTCCGCATCGACCTGGCCACCGTCTCGATCGCCAGCCAGGCGGCGATCGGCGGGCCCGGATCGGCGCTGGCCATCGGCATGGCGATGAAGTGGCACAGGCTCGTGGCTCCCGCAGTCATCGTCGGCATCTTCGGATACGCGCTCGGGAACTACCTGGGCTACGCGTGTGCCCAGCTGGTTGACGCGCTGCTCAGTTAGCGCCGGGACGCGTCCGTGGGTCCGGGACCGGTTGTCCGCACTCCTTTGAACCAACGTGTAAGCAGCTCTCGGTAAGGCATGCCCGCATCCAGCATGGCCCGTCTGCCAAGCGTCGCGGGCGTCGATGTGCTCGTCACCGGATCCGGCCGAGGTCTGGGTCGTGGCGTCGCGCAGGCGATGGCTACAGCGGGCGCCCGGGTCTGGCTGGTTGCCGATGTGCCCGAGGAACTGGAATGGACGGCATCCGACATCCGCGCGGCCGGTGGTGAAGCACACATTCTCGTCGCCGATCTCGGGCGCGAGGATGAACGAAATGGACTGATACGCACCCTGCGCAGGGAAGCCTGCAGGCTGCGCGTCATCGTCAACAACGCCGGCGTGCTGGAACGTCAGCCTGTCGCATCGATGGACGCCGCACACTGGCGCCGTATCATGAGCGTGAACCTGGAAGCCCCGGTGTTTCTGACCCGGGACCTGCTGCCGCTCCTGGGGGAGGAGGGCGGATCCGTGATCAATGTCTCTTCGCGCGCGGGGACCGGCGCGTTCGCGCGACAGGCAGCGTATTGCGCATCCAAGTTCGGCATGGAGGCATTCACGCGATGCCTCGCACTCGAGCTGGCCGGGTTGCCCGTCAGCGCCAACACGGTGACGCCGGGGTTGCCCATCAAGCCGACCTCGCTGACGCAGCGCGACGCGGAGCGGGCGGATGCTGCCACGCGCGCTGGATGGCGGGATCCCGTTAGACTGGGGCCCGCATTCCTCTTCCTCGCCGGGCTGCGCGGCCAGATCAGCGGCTGCCGCTTCGACGCCTGGACATTGACGCGGGCGCTGGAGCAATGGGGCACGCAGGGAGTGATGAACCGCATTGGCGAAATCGCCGAGTACACGCCGGAGGCTGTTGGATGACCGAACCAGGCCACGGAAGTTTGCCAGAGGGAAGCGCAGGGAGCGCCGTGGAGGTGGCCGTCTCGCGACGGGCGAGGGCAGCGATGAAGTCCCTTGTGAGCGCCGGGTCCGTCCGGTCGGCCGGTTCCGCCGGGGCAGGTCCGAGCGAGGGCTTGCTCGCCGGCTTGCGCCATCATCTGCTGGCCGGAGAAACCCACTATCCGGACCGTCCCGGGATGGGAGAGCTGCGCCGGCGCGTGGGCGAGGCCCTGCCCGACGTGGGTTTTCCCGCTCGCGAGCCCGATGGTGTGCTCATCACCCAGGGAGAAGGAGAGTCCCTCTTCGCGACCATCCTGGGCCTCAGCGGCGGAGAGGGGGCTGCCATCGTCGCACGACCCGGAAGTCGGCATCAGCGCCTGCTCGACTGGATGCGGGTGCGCGTGATCGAACCCGGTAGCGATGCTGCATCCGAAGCCGAAGCGGCATTTCACTTGATCGAATACGAGGCGGGGGCGGCAATCCCCGAAAACGGGAACGCGTCCGAAACCCAGCAGCTCGTTCAGGTACATGCGATCGGTGATCGCCTCTTCCGCGGCCCGGGCGCGGCTGCCGCCGCCCCCGCCGACGCCATCGTGATCGGCTCGCTGCACGGTCTCGAAGGCATGCAGCCCTTCCGCCTGGGCTTCGTCGCTGCTCCCGTCGCCGTGCGGCCGCGCATCGCCAAGTGGAAGCAGGCGTCGTCGATCTGCTCGCCGGCTCCGTCGCAACGCGCCGCCTTGTGGGCGCTGGGGGTACGGCCATGAGCGCCCCGATGAAGTCCCGGGAACGCGCCGGCTCCGCGTCGCTACGGAAGGGCGAAGCCGCCACCTCGCTTCGCTACAAGATGATGGCGCTCGCGCGCGAAAGAGAGAACGTCATCTCGCTGGGCCGCGGTGATCCCGACCTGCACACGCAGCCGGCGATTGTCGAGGACGGCCTGGCCCGTTTCGGCGAAGCGGCGGGCGCGGGGATGGCCGCAGGGGACGGAGGGCCGGTGCGTGGCCTGCTCCCTCTGCGCGAGGGCATCGCCCGCCGCTACGCCCGCGAGAAAGGCGTGGACGTCGATCCCGCCACCGAGATCGCCATCACCAACGGCGCTCAGGAGGGACTGTTCCTGGCCATGCTGGCGCTCGTCGACCCGGGCGACCGGGTCGCCTGCCAGGACCCGCGCTACAGCTCCTACGACCAGGCGATCGGGACCGCGGGCGGCGACATCGTGCCCGTCCCCACCGGAGGCGACCGTCCCTTCGAACTCGGGGGCGGCGAACTCAGGCAACACGCGCACGGGTGCAAGCTGCTCGTCTTCGTGAATCCCTCCAACCCGACCGGATCCTGCGTCGGCCCGCAGGGTGTCCGCGATCAGGCTCGGGCCGCGGCGGACCTCGGCATGGTCGTGGTGTCCGACGAGATCTACGAGGACGTGGTCTTCCGCGAGGAGCCCTTCCTCTCGCTGCTTGCGGCGGATGGAGCCCGCGGGCGCACGGTGGTCCTTTCGGGATTCTCCAAGGCCTATGCGATGACCGGCTTCCGTGTCGGCTACCTGGTCGGCCCGCCGGCCTTCATCGACGCGGTGGAGGCCATCAAGAGCACGACCTCGGGCCCTTGTCCGGCGTTCTCGCAATACACAGCTCTCGCAGCCCTTGAGGCCGATCCGGACCCGCGTCCGGAGTATCTTGCGCGGTATCGTCGCCGGCGCCAGGCGCTGATCGACGGCTTCGCCGACCTGAGCGTCCCGCACGGTCCCCACGGGGGAGGCCTGTTCATGTGGGCCGACGTTTCGCGCTTCGGAATGGACGCCGAGAACTTCTGCTACCGCCTACTCGACGAGGCGGGCGTGCTGATGTTCCCCGGGGCCTCCTTCGGCGCGAGATGGCGCAACTGGGTGCGGGTCTCGCTCCTGTGTCCCGAGGCTCGCATCCTCGAGTCGATGGAGCGCATACGGAAGTTCGCCAGCAGCCTGTAAGATGGTCGGACGGAAGCCCGGCTTCCGACCGCGGGATTGAATTCCCGCGGGAAGATCGCGTCGGTCCGCGGGCAGGCGCGCGCCGCGCGGCGGCGTCGGATGGATCGACCCGTGCGGCGGGAACCGGCAACCTCGTGTGGCGTAGTCCCGGTTCGGCGGCTACGCTTTGCGAGCCCGCCGGCATCCGCACCCGAACCGGTACCAGGAGGACCCCATGACCCTGCGAATCAACGACGAAGCACCCGATTTCACCGCCGAGACCACCGAGGGCACCATCCGATTCCACGACTGGATCGGCGACGGATGGGCGATCCTGTTTTCCCATCCGAAGGACTTCACGCCCGTCTGCACCACCGAACTGGGCACCGTGGCCGCGCTCAAGGACGAGTTCACGCGGCGCAGCTGCAAGATCATGGGCATCAGCGTCGACGGCGTCGGCGACCATCACGCCTGGTCGGACGACATCGCGTCGTTCGGCGGGCACGCCATCAACTATCCGCTGGTGGGCGACCCGGAGCTGAGCGTGGTCAAGCTCTATGACATGCTTCCGGCCGATGCGGGCGACACCTGCAAGGGACGGACTCCGGCCGACAACGCCACGGCACGCTCGGTCTTCATCATCGGACCCGACAAGAAGATCAAGGCCACGCTCACCTATCCCATGAGCACGGGCCGGAACTTTGCCGAGATCCTGAGGCTCCTGGATTCCTGCCAGCTCACCGCCAACAAGCAGGTGGCCACCCCGGCCAACTGGGAGCACGGCGAGGACGTGATCATCCTCCCCACAGTGTCCAACGAGGACGCGGAGGCGAAATATCCGGACGGCTGGGAGCAGCCGCTTCCCTACATCCGCATCGTACCGCAGCCTGAGTAGCGATACCCGGGTCATCGCAAGAGGCATTCACTGGCCCCCGGGCTTGCGCACATCGGGAAACGCGCGGGTCCGGGGGTCATGAGCACATGGGAGCGCCCGTGAGCGAACTGCTGATCGCCGGCGGCACCGTGGTAACGGCCGACCGCATGGAGCCGGCCGACGTCCTGATCCGCGACGGGCGGATTGCGGATGTCGGACAGGACCTGAACAGCGGGGGCGAGGTCCTGGACGCCCGCGGCCACTGGGTCATGCCCGGGGGCATCGACACCCACACCCACCTGGCCCACCCCATCGACCGCCTGGGGATCACCACCGCCGACGACTTCCATACCGGCACCGTCGCGGGGGCGTGCGGGGGCGTCACCACCATCATCGACTTCTCGCTGCAGCGGCGGGGCGAGACGCTGGCGCTGGCGCGCGACAGGCGCCTGGGCGAAATCGCGCCCGACGCCGTCATCGACTATGGCTTTCACACCATCGTCACGGATGTCCGCGACGATGTCATCGCCGAAGTGCCGGAGTTGATCGAGGGAGGATTCCCCTCCTTCAAGGTCTACATGACGTACGGCGACAAGATCGTCAACGACGACGGGCTGTTGCGGCTGCTCGAGGCGACCGGCGCCAACGGCGGACTCGTGTACGTGCACTGCGAGAACGACTGCGCGGTCACGTACCTGATCAACCAGCACCTCAGCGACGGCAAGACCGGTCCCGCCTACCACGCCCCGAGCCGCCCCCCGGTGGTGGAGGCGGAGGCGACCCATCGGGCCATCATGCTGGCCGGCGTGGTGGGCGCGCCGCTCTGCATCGCACACGTCACCTCGTCAGGTGCGGCGGGTCACGTGGCCGCCGCCCGCGAGCGCGGCGACCCGGTTGTGGCCGAGACCTGCCCGCAGTACCTGGTGCTCGACGAGACGGTCTACGACCCCTGCGGCGGGTTCGAGGTCGCCAAGTTCGTGTGCAGCCCCCCGATGCGCGCCGCCGAGCACCGCGACGCCCTCTGGAGCGCCCTGGCGGACGGATCGATCCAGCAAGTGTCTTCCGACCACGCCCCCTTCCGCTACCACGACCAGAAGACCACCGGGCGCGGCAACTTCACCCGTATCCCCAACGGCCTGCCGGGGATCGAGACCCGCCTCCCGCTGGTGTTCGCCGGCGGCGTGTCGACCGGCCTGATCTCGCCCCAGCGCTTCGTCGAACTCGCCTCAACCAATCCGGCGCGCATCTTCGGGATGTACCCGCGCAAGGGCACGCTGGACGCCGGCGCCGACGCCGACGTCATTGTCGTGGACCCGGAGGCGGAGACCGAAATCGACGCCGCCAGGCTCCACTCCGCCGTCGACTACAGTCCCTTCCAGGGGATGCGGGTGAGCGGCTTCCCGACCTGGACCATTTCGCGCGGCGAGATCATCGTCGACCGCGGGGAGCCGGTCGCGGAGCGGGGCAGGGGACGCCTCGCCGAGCGCGGGCGGATCGATCCGGCGGCGCTGCCGTGAACCTCGACGACATCCGCGCCCAATTCCCGATCCTCCATCGCCGCAACTACCTGAATTCCTGCTCGCTGGGCGCACTCTCGATCCGCGCCGAGGAGCGCCTGCAGGCCTTTCTGGACCGCTGGCACGACATGGGTGCCTCGGCATGGTACGAGCACTGGTGGGGACTGCTCGCGGAGCTGCGGCATCGCGTCGCGAACCTCTTTGCGGCCCCCGCCGGGACCGTCGCGCTCATGCCCTCGACCTCCGCGTGCCTCGCGGTCATCTCCGAGAGCCTGGACTGGACGAAGCGAAACCGCATCGTCACGACCGAGCTCGACTTTCCCACGCTCCTGTACCAGTGGAAGGTGCGCCCTGGGGCGGAGATGGTCGTGCTGGAGAGTCCGGACGGCGTCCGGGTCGACCCGCAGCAGTTCGAGGACGCCGTCGACGAGCGCACGCTGGCCATAGCGACCAGCCACGTCTTCTTCACCACCGGCGCCATCCTCGACATGAAGTCGATCGCCGAGATCGCGCACCGGGCGGGTGCGTATTGCGTCATCGATGGCTACCAGGGCGCCGGCCAGATTCCGGTTGATCTTCCGGCGACCGGCGTGGACTTCTATACCGCCGGTCCGCTCAAGTGGCTCTGCGGAGGCCCGGGGCTCGCGTATCTGTACGTGCGCGAGGACCTTATCCCGGCGCACGAGCCGAGAATCACCAGCTGGTTCGCCACAGAGGACCAGTTTCGCTTCAACCCCGGCGAATTCCGATATCACGCGGATGCACGCCGCTTCGAGCTCGGGACCCCCGCTCTCGCCACGGTCCACACCGCGCTCGGCGGTCAGGACATCATCGACGAAACCGGCTTCGAGGCGATTCGGGCGCGGAACGTCACCCTAACCGAGCGCCTGATCGAGGGTTGTATGGCCGCCGGCTTCACTCCCCGCGTCGCGGGCGACCCGGATGAGCGCTCGGCGATCGTCCCGGTTCGTCATCCGGCACCCGCCGACGCGGTCAAGCAGCTCGCCGACCGCGGGATCATCGTGGACAGCCGTCCCGGCGTGGTCCGGGCGAGCCCGCACTTCTACAACACCGTTGACGAAGTGGACGAATTCGTGGACGTGTTGGCGGAGGCGAGGCCCGCCACGAGGGCACGACGGAGTCCACCTACGTCAGCAGGTCGCTCCGCACCTCGTCGATGATGCCGTAGAAGCAGCACCACTCGCCCTCGATCACCGCGGGACGCGAGCGCAGGCCGAACACCACGCCCTCCTGCGGGGCCACGACTGCAGCGCACTCATCGCCGTAGAGATCGAAGATCCGTCCCAGCGGCGTTCCCGCCGGGATCGACGTCTCGAAAGGCACGTTCGGCTCTCCGACCCACATCCCGGAGGCCGGAGCCAGCAGCGCCTGCTGGTGCCCCATGCGCCACCTGGCGGCATGGCGCGCCTCGCCCTCGATCATCCCGTAGTGGCACATCACGTTGCGGTAGCTGCCCGCCAGGTCCTCGGCCACGGCATGGAAGTCGGAGGTGAGGGTGCGGCAGTTGCCCCCCAGTTCGATCGTGATCCCGGCCTTGCCCAGCTCGGCGATCTTCGAGGAGGGATTGGCGCCGCCCACGCCGCTGCGGAACACCAGGTCCCATTGCGGCCCCATCGCCGCCGCGAGTTCGAAGCTTGGCGGATTGTCGGAGGCGAAGACCATGTGCGCCAGATAGGAGTGCTCTCCTCCCGAATGCACGGCGATCTGAAGGTCGCAGGTGTCCTTCATCGTCTGCCAGTGAGCCCACGCGGCCCGCTCGGTCGGGTAGCCATCGGCCCGCCCCGGATAAATGCGGTTCATGTCGTAGGAGAAGGTGTCCAGCGGATCGCCGCGCTTGCCCGCCTCGAACGCGGGCACGTTCATCGCGGGAACCCCGACCACCGTCCCGCGCACCTCGGCTGCGTCGAGCGTCGCGAACAGCTTGAAGATCGAGAGGGCGCCCTCGGGTTCGTCCCCGTGGGTGGCGCCGTTGATCCACAGGATCGGGCCGTCCGATGCGCCCCGGCATATCAGGATGGGAATCTCGCGCGCGGCCGCGGCCACGTCCGATCCGACCGGGATCGCGCCCCGGGTGATCGTCCCGGGAGACGCCTCCGCGCTCCCGATCACCAGCGTTTCGTTACTCATGTACGCTCCAGTGAAAATGGCACCCCCAGCTCTTCGGCCAGCGCCCGCAGCCGCACCACCGTCTTCGGATCCATCGGGATGCCGTGCTTCAGTCGATGCCGCGCGCGCTCCTGTTCCGCCTGCCCGGGCAGCTGAACCGGTTTGTCCGGATCGATCGGCGGTGCGCCGAGCACATCGGCGATCAGCCGCTCGAGCCTCTCCTCGAACTCCACTCGCTCCATGAATGCCTCGATGTCAATGGCGATCATGGCGTGGGCGACGTCGTAGTTCTCGTCGTCCTGGAATACCTGCGCCCCGAACAGCGACCCCGTCAGCACGCCGGTGAGAATGTCGGTGATGAGGCTGAGGCCGTAGCCCTTGTAGTCGCCGATGGGGAGCAGGGGACCCTTCATGGCCGCGTCCGGATCAGTGGTGCGCGCGCCCGCGGGCGTGAGCGCCCAGTGGTCCGGCATCGGCAGCCCCGCGCGCCTCAGCCAGCGCATCATCCCCTTGCCGGACTGTGTCAGCGCCATATCCAGCACGATGGGGTCGCGCCCGCCGGCCCTCGGAACCGCCATGCCCCAGGGGTTCGTGCCCAGGATCGGCCGGGTCGCGCCCCATGGAGCCATCTCCGCGCCCGCGTTCGTCATCGAAATCCCGATCAGCCCCGCGTCCGCCGCCCGCTTTGCGTGGAAGCCGGCGATCCCGAAGTGGTTGCTGTGCCGCACCCCGACCATCGCCACCCCTGCCTGCCGCGCCATCTCCACCGCCCGGTCCATGGCCCGACGCGCCGCGACGTACCCCAGTCCCTTGTTTGCATCGAGAAGCGCCGTGGCGGGCCGCTCCCGCACCCACGTCATCCGCGCATCCGGAAGAATCCCCCCGTTGCGCATGCGCCGCGCGTAGCGAAACAGCTTCTCAAGTCCCTGGTGCTGGCCGGGATGCCACCAGAGCGACGCCGTCACGACCCCGTCGGCGTTGATGCGCGCTTCCTCCGCGCTCGCGCCAAGCGCCCGCAACACGTCTTCGGCGAATCCGCGCACCGAGGGCTCGCGAAAGCGCTCGACCGCGACCCGTTCGTCCAGGTGGTAGGTGATGGCAGTGCTCCCCGGTCCGCGGCTCGGCTACTCCCCGAACCCCCAGCTGTGGGCGTGGGGCTGGATCAACTCCGCCGTCATCCCGGGAAGCTGATCGGGATAGACGAAGGCCTCGTAGCCGTCGTTGGCGTCGA
>VYDD01000301.1 GCA_009843625.1 Gammaproteobacteria bacterium
CTGACTCTCCTCGGGCGAGCCTCCGGACGGGTTTGCCTCGGCCGGACCGCCAGACGGGGTTCCCTCGGGTGGGCCGCCAGACAGGTGCGGCTCGGAGGGACGGCTTCCAGCGCCCGCGTCCCGACCGGTTAGCGAAGTCGGCCCGGATGGCGAGCAATCGGGTTCCCGTATTCGCATCCCGTCGCCCGCGACCGATCCGGCGGAGGCTGTGTCCGAAGCCGCCGTCACCACCAGCGTCCAGCTCAGCACCTCCACGTCCAATCCCGGAATGACGCGGCCGTACACGGCGCGGTACGCTTCGTCGAACGCTCCCCGCAACGCCGCCGCCGAACCGGTGCCCGCCACCACCTCCGCCGGTACCCCCACCCCGATTTCGTGGCCCTGGCCCACATACCGCATGTAGGCGCGCACGCTCTCGGTGGTCTCGGCGTCCGGAGCGCCCCGCACGACCACCGCGGTCGCCTCCGCCCGCATCTCATCCATCACGCTTCGCACCACCCCTGCATCGAACGCCGACAGGCGCATGTAGCGGCTGCGCACCACCTCGTAGGAAATCGGTGCCAGCAGGAAGCCGACGGCCGACCCCACCCCCGCGTCGGCGGGGATCAGGAAGCGATCCAGCTCGAGCTTGTCCGCCAGGCGGGCCGCGTGGATGGGGGCCGAACCCCCGAACGCCACCAGGGTCCGGCCAGCCAGACCCTTTCCCCACTCAACCGCGTGCGTGCGCGCCGCGTTGGACATGTTCTCGTCCACCAGCTCGCTGATCCCGAGCGCGGCGTCCGTCTCATCCAGCCCGAGTTTCGCCCCTGGCCCGTTGCGAACGGCCGCCGCAGCCCGGTCGCGGTCGAGAGGGATCGCGCCACCCGCGAAGAAACCCGGATCGATGCGTCCCAGCACCACGTCCGCGTCGGTGACGGTGGGGTCGGTCCCGCCCCGGCAGTAGGCCACCGGGCCCGGTTCCGCCCCGGCGCTCGCCGGTCCCACCTGGATGCGGCCGAGGTCGTCCACCGCCGCGATGGACCCGCCCCCGGCCCCGATCTCGACCATCTCGATCACCGGAATGCGGACCGGCAGCCCGCTCCCCTTCTTGAAGCGGTAGCTGCGGGCCACCTCGAAGGCGCGCGATTGCAGGGGTCGTCCCCCGTCGATCACGCACAGCTTCGCGGTTGTGCCCCCCATGTCGAACGAGAGGACGTCGCCCAACTCCAGCCCTCGCGCGAGGTGGCTTGCCAGAATCGCACCTCCCGCGGGACCGGATTCCACCAGCCGCACGGGCGCCGCCATTGCGGTTTCGAGCGTGGTGAGCCCGCCCCCGGAGGTCATGAGCAGGAAGGGACAGTCGAGCCCCGAGGCCACGAGCGACTCCGCCAGCCCCTTCAGGTAGCGGGACATCAGCGGCTGGACATAGGCGTTGGCGCACGCGGTCGAAAGGCGTTCGTACTCGCGCACCTCCGGGCAGACATCCGAGGCCAGCGTCACCGCAAGCTCCGGGCGTTCGTCCGCGAGAATCGCGCCGATGCACCGCTCGTGGTCCGGGTTGGCGTACCCGTGAATGAGCCCCACGGCGACGGACTCGACCCCGTGCTCATCCAGAATCGGCAGCAGCGCGCGCACCGAATCCTCGTCGAGCGGCACCAGCACGCGCCCGTGCCGGTCCACGCGCTCGGTGACGGGCAGACGCACGCGGCGCTGCACAAGGGGCTCCGGCCGGTCGATGCCGATGTCGTACTGCTCGAAGCGGTTCTCGCGCGCCATTTCGAGGGCGTCGCGATGTCCCGATGTGACGATCAGAGCCGTGCGCGCCCCTCTGCGCTCGATGATCGCGTTGGTCGCCAGCGTGGTCCCGTGGATGACCAACCGCACCTCCGAGGGCGCCACGCCCGCGATCTCCAGCACCTTGTGCACACCCGACAGGACCCCCTGTTCGGGGGCCGCGGGCGTAGTAAGTACCTTGGTGGTGACCGGGGGCCCGCCTGCCTCGAGGGCCACATCGGTAAAGGTGCCTCCGATGTCGATGGCCAGGCGCACGCCGCGCGAGCCAGAACGATCAGGCATGGCGCCGTCCCCCGCCTTCATCGATCCCGTCCGCAGACGCGTTTCACCTGAAACCCGCAGCCCTGCGCTCCGCCGCGGGCGCCACGATACCCGCGCTGGGCCCCTCAGCCATCGCCGCGCAGCGGAACCGTGTAGTTCAGCGCCAGCCGGCCACCGTCCGGGTAGATGGTCTCACCCGTAAGGTAGGACGCGTAGTCGCTGGCCAGGAAGACCGCCACGCTCGCCACCTCTTCGGGCTGCCCGACCCGCCCCATCGGCGTGCGCGACAGGATCGTGCGCCGGGCCTCCTCGTCGGCCATCACCTCGTCCAGCATGCTCGTGGCGATGGAGCCCGGCCCGATGGCGTTGACCCGGATGTCGTGCGGCGCGAGCGCCATCGCCATCACCTTGGTGAGCTGCGCCACGCCGCCCTTGGAGACCGCGTACGCGAGCTGGTTGGGGATGGTCACCACCGCGTTGGTGGAGGACATGTTGACGATGGCTCCCTTGACGCCCCGCTCTACCATGTGGCGGGCCGCCAGCCGCGACATCAGCCAGGTCCCCCGAAGGTTCACCGAGAGCACGCGATCGAAGTCCTCCACGGTGCCGTCCAGAATCGACCCCGGGACGATAATGCCGGCGTTGTTGAGGAGGATGTCGCAGTCCCCGAAACGCTCTGTGCAGGCGTCGAGCAATCCGGCGCAATCCTCCTCCTGGCTCACGTCCGCCCGAATCGCCACGGCAGGCGCCCGCGTCTCGTTGCGAATGCGGCGCGCGGTTTCAGCGCAGTCTTGCTCCAGCACGTCCCCGAGCACCACGCTCGCCCCGTGGCGTGCGAACGCCAGCGCGCACGCGGCCCCGATGCCTCTCGCCGCGCCCGTGACGATTGCATTCCTGCCTTCGAGTGAGATCACCGCGCAGACTCCTCTGCAAATGGGATGTGCTCTGGTCCGATCAGTGCGTCTGTCAATGGTCTTCGCGTTGCCTCGACGGCTCCGCCAGTGGGTTCCACCGCGAACCGTGGCCCGCCCCAAGCTCACATCTTTCGCGGCTTGTGGCGAGAGACGGCATTCAGGGAACCGCGGGTGGAAAGCCGGGGCACTCGGCGAACCGCTGATGGAAGGCCCGCGTGCGGATCCATTGCCGGAAGGGAGGGGTAGCAGGAGCCGATATGTTGATTTTTCAGCAGCCGTCCCCTATGGTGTCCCGAGTACCGGTCCACTCCGGAACCGATTCCTCCATCGGACCGCCCGCCCGACGCGGCCAACCCCCGGAGCCGGTATCCGGGGAACCAGCTGTCCCGCATCAGAGGAAACCACCCAGCCGGAGCACGAGACAGGTGAGCGAGCTTCCCCCGCTGAGCAGGCGAGAACGTCAGGTGATGGACATCCTCTACGAGTCGGGCGGCGCGACCGCCGTCCAGATCCGGGCGCGCATGGCAGACCCGCCGACGGACTCGGCCGTGCGCTCGATCCTGCGCATCCTGATCAACAAGCGACACCTGACCCGGGAGCTGGACGGTCCCCGCTACGTCTATGCCCCGACGACGCCGGTCCCGCGTGCCAGCCGCTCCGCCATGCGACACGTCCTGTCGACGTTCTTCGGCGGTTCCGTCGAGGGCGCGGTCGCCACGCTCCTGAAGCTCAGGGAGGGCGATCTGACCCCGGCCGAACGCGAGCGCATCAAGGCGATGATCGATGAAGCCGCGGAGGAGGGACGGTGAGCGGGTTGGACGTCGCCACTGGTGTGGCGGGGCTGGTTGCGAAGGCTACCGTGGTGCTGTGCCTGGCGCTTGCTCTGGCGTGGCTCGCACGCCGGGGATCGGCGAGGACCCTGCACCTGCTCTGGACGACGGCGTTCGTGCTTCTGCTGGCATTGCCGGTGCTGAGCCTGCTGGGTCCGTCGTGGTCGGTGCCCATCCTGCCGGCTCGGGACGTCGCCGCCGAGGGTGCGTCCCTCAATGGGTCGGCGGAGGGAGTAGTGACGGCGGAAGCTCCGCGGCGGATGGCCGGGCGAACGGTTTCGTCCGGGCCGTCGCGACGGGTCGCCGGCGCCAGGACTTCATCGGCGCTCCCGACGGTCGAATCGAGCCGGCCACGGCCGCGGGCAGGCGATGCACCCGCCGCGCTGACCCCCTCCGGCATCGCGTTCCTGATCTGGGCTCTGGGCTGTGGTGCGGCGCTGACCTCGCTGGCGGTCGGGAGCCTCCGCTTCCGGAAGCTGGTCCGCGAAGCGGCCCCCGTGCGAGACCTGGTTTGGAAGCAACAGAGCAACGCCATTCGGCGACGCCTGCGGGTGCGGAGCCAGATCCGGATCCTGATGAGCCCGAAGGTGCCCACGCCGATGGCGGGTGGTCCATGGAGGCCGGTGATCCTGCTGCCGTCGGACGCGGAAGGCTGGTCGCCGGAGCGGCGTGCAGTGGTGCTGGCCCACGAACTGGTCCACGTCCGACGCCGGGACGCGCTCCGTCAGGTCGTCGGACGCGCCGTCGTCGCGCTCTACTGGTTTCATCCTCTCAACTGGCTGGCGTGGCGGGCTGCGACCATCGCCGCTGAGCGATCGTGCGACGAGGAGGTGCTTGAGCTGGGCACGCGCCCCTCGGAATACGCTCAGCACCTGTTCTCGCTCGCGTCCGGGACAGCGGCCGGTCGCGCCGTACTGGCCCTCCCCATGGTGCAGCGTTCGCAACTGGAGAACCGAATCATGTCCATCCTCAGGCGACATCGCCCCCGCTATTCGCTCGCCCGCACCCTCGCCGCACTGACGGGAATGGGCGTGGCCGGCACGCTCATCGCCTGCGCCAATCCAATCCACGGGGATCCGGCCGCGCAGGCCGCGCCCCGGGAACAGGCGATAGTCCCGGGCGAGGTGCAGGCACAGGACCGCGTGATTCCTGCTCCCTCACCGGAGCAGATGACGGCAGCGAGCCCGGCACCGGAAGCAGCGTCTTCGGCAAATGCGGGAAGGCAACCGATGGCCATAACGTCCGCGATCTCGGAGCCGATGCCAGCCGCAACTGACGTCTCGGAGTCCCCGCGCGAGTCGGCTTCGGTACCGGGCGCAGCGCTCGCGACGCCCGAGTCTGCGCAAGATGCCAACCGCCAGGCGTTCGAGTGCAACCGCGGAAACGGGATCGGCGGGCGGCAGGCCGGCGAATGGACCCTGCAACGCCGGGTGGACGGCATGCGCCTGTGCATGCGCAGCCGCGGCACCGTCGAGATGGCGCCGGATGGCACCTCCATCCAGAGCATGAATGACGACAGTTGGCTGGTCCTCGAGTCGCAGGCGGAGCGATTGCACCGACTGGTGATCACTCCCGGACCCGGTGGCCTGGAGTACGACTGGAGCATCGATGGCCGCTCTCAGGCCTTTGACGACGAGGCCGAAGCTTGGCGCGACCTGATGCTGACGGTGATGGACGGTTACCTGGATGTGCAGGCAATCCGTGGCGAGGAAGCCAGCCTGCGCGGACAGATCGCCGTGCACAGAGGACATGTCTCCACCCTGCGCGGGAGAATCTCGATCCACCGGGGGCATGTCTCCACGCTTCGCGGACAAACCGCGACCCATCGGGGGCATGTCGCCGCCCTGCACGGACAAGCCGCCGCCCATCGAGGGCACATCGCCAGCTTGCGCGGGCGTATGCATTTGCCAGGGGCTGAGGTGGCCAGGGTGATGAGCGGGCTGGCCACGCAAGTGGACCTCATCGCCAATCAGCACGCGACGACGACGCTCGCCAACGGAGCCGACATGGCGGAGGCAGTGCAGGCGGCTGTGCAGGCGACGACCGAGGCCCTGAAGAGGCCCGAGGTGCGGGAGGCGATGGCGGACATGCAGGAAACGATGGCCGACATGGTAGAATTGTCCGAAACCCTCTCCGCCTCGGCGGACGAATGGGCGACCCTGGCGGACGACCTGCAGCAGATCGAGCGTTATCTGGCCGCCCGGCGGGAGGACCTCGAGCGGGAAGCGGCCGCCCTTGAGCGCGAGGCAATGCAGGAGATCGAAGAGGAGATCGAGGAGTACGATCTCGCGGGGAGGATAGCCGCTATCGAGACACGGATCGCCGAATACGACCTCGATGGCAAGATTGCGGTAATCCAGGCGCGGATCGAGGAATACGACCTCGAAGGCAAGATCGCTGAGATCGAGGCGCAGATCGAACAGTACGACCTCGACGGCAGGATCCGCGAAATCGAGGCGCAGATCGAGGAACTCGACGCCGACCGCCGCGCCGACGAAATCGAGCGCTCGATCCAGGACGAAATTGCCGCCCTGCGCTCCCTGATCGGATAGCTCGACACTACTCCACTACATCCAGCCGCCGAGTCCCGGCCGCCTCTCGCGTCATCCGGATTGTCGGCGCGGTCCCTGTTCCGAGCACCTGCGTGTTCGGATGTCGGCTTCCGCGCGCGGCAGATCACCCCGGCCTTGATCATCCCCGTTTTGTCGCCATATTCGCGATGATTGACGCACTTCTCGCGCGGAAGCGGTCAGCACAGGCGTGAGCGCACGCTCCTTCGAGGCGGTGTCCGCGGCTGAATCACGGGAAGAGGACGGATGCCGAATACACGTGATCTGGCGGTGCTCTGGGTGATGCTCATGAGCGCGGCGGGCTGCCGGGACGCGGTGGCTCCATCGCATGAACCCGAGCCGATCACCATCGCGGCGACCGTCTCCGAAACCGGGATTCGGACCCGATCCGCCGGCGAGATGGGGAGGGGATACCGGCTCGCCGTAGAGATGCTGAACGAGATGGGCGGCGTGGGCGGCCGACAGATCCGCCTGGTGACCCTGGACGACGCGAGCGATCCCGCGACCGCGGCCCGCCTGTACGAGGCGTTCACAGCCGCCGACAGCATCGACGCACTGCTGGGTCCCTTCAGCTCCCCGATCACCGAGGCGGTGCTGGCCGTGACAGAGGCGGCGGGCTGGCCGCTCATCGCGCCGCTGGCGTCGGCCCCGGGTATCTGGAGCGAGCGCGGCCGCCGATGGAGCGTACAGATGCTCGATCCGGGGCCAATGCGATTCCGCGGCATGGTCGAGCTGGCTGCGCGCAACGGCGCCCGCACCGTGGCACTCGTCTACGAAGAGAGCACCTTCCCCGTCTCCCTGGCCGAGGGCATTCGGGCGGCCGCGGGGGAAGACGGCCTCACGATCGTGCTGGACCGCTCCTACCCGGTCGGCGGGGCAGATCATGCGACGCTCGCGGCAGCGGCCCGCGACGCAGGCGGGGATCTCTTCATCGGCGGCGGATACTACGACGATGCCGTCGGCTTCACGGAGGCCATGGCGGAGACCGGCTACATCCCCCTCATGGCCAGCCTCTCGCTGGGTCCCGCAGATCCCCGGTTCGTAGAGGACGTTGGTGACCTCGCGCGCTGCATTGCCGGTCCCACGACGTGGACCCCCGCGGTCCGCACGTCCGGCTTCATCGCCGACAGCGAGACCTTCGTTCGGCGCTACCAGCGGGCGTACGAATCGTTGCCCGGCTATCACGCGGCCGGCGGTTTCGGAGCCGTGGAGCTTCTCGCCGAAGCCATCGAGGCCACGCTGACCGCAGCGGGGGAGATCGATCACGCAGCGGTTCGGGACTACCTGTTCTCGGCGTCCACCGAAACGGTGCTGGGACCCCACGCCGTTTACTCGCTGGGAACCGAACAGGCCGGAGGCCAGCGCGCACTGGCGGCCCTGCAGGTCCAGTGGCAGGACGACGGTTCCGGCGGGCTGGTTCAGCGCATCATCCATCCGGAGGCGGCGGCGGAAGCCGAACCCTGCCTCCTCCGACCAAACCCTTGACCCCCCTTCCTCCGTACACGTCCTTATCGTTGATGCCGGTATCCGGCAGCCGATGCTCGAAAATCCAAATAAGGACGGCCCCGCCATGATCCGGATTCTCAGGTACGTCTTGCGCCTCGTCCTGGACTGGCTGCGCAACAAGATCTAGCTCGCGCGGGAGCCGGAGACACAACCCATGCCCTTCCTCCCCGACAACTGGCTCAGCCTGGTCGCCGGTCTCGTGATCCTCGTCGCCGCGGCGTGGATCGTCGACTGGGTGACCACCCGAATCGTCCACGGCGCGATCCGGCGGGTCGCGGCCCGGACCCGTTCCTCGTGGGACGACCGCGTCATCGAGCGCAAGGTCTTCGCGCGCCTCTCCCACATCGTGCCCGCCGCCATCGTCTACTACGGCATCGGGCCGGTGCTGGGCGTGACCCCGGCCGAAGCCGCCGCCGGGACCGAGTCCGCCGGGCTCATTCTGGCCTGGACGTTCGCGCGCCGTCTTTCGGCCGCCGTCATCGTGATGGCAACGGCCGCGGCGTTCAGCGCCTTTCTCGACGCGGTCAACGACATCTACGTGGAGGCCTTCGAGCAGTCTCGTTCGCGTCCGATCAAGGGCTACCTCCAGGGCTTGAGCCTGCTGGCCTACCTGGGCGCGGGCGTCGTCGCCATCGCGATCCTGGCGAACCAGAGCCCCCTGGTCTTCCTCTCCGGGATCGGCGCGCTCACCGCCGTCCTCATGCTCATCTTCCGCGACACCATCCTGTCGCTGGTGGCCAGCATCCAGATCATGTCCAACGACATGATCCGCATCGGCGACTGGGTGTCGATGCCGCAGGCCAACACTGACGGGGACGTCATCGAGATCGCGCTGCACACGGTCAAGATCCAGAACTGGGACAAGACCATCTCCACCATCCCGACCCACAAGTTCATCAGCGAGTCCTTCAAGAACTGGCGCGGGATGACGGAATCCGGGGGGCGCCGCATCAAGCGGTCGCTGCGCATCGACATGAATTCGGTGCGCTTCCTGAGCGACGACGAAATCGACCGGCTTTCGCGCTACGAGACGCTGCACGACTACATGGCCGAGGCGCGGCGCAAGATCGAGAGCTACAACGCCGCCAAGGCCACGGGCGAGCCCGGCATCATCCCGGAGATCCGGCGGCTGACCAACCTCGGAACGTTCCGCTTCTACGTCCTCCACTACCTGAAGGCCAACCCCCGCGTCAGTCAGGAGATGACGGTGCTGGCGCGGCAGCTCGAGCCTGGACCGAAGGGCGTGCCCATCGAGATATACTGCTTCTCGAGCGACACCGCGTGGGCGAACTACGAGGGACTTCAGGCCGACCTCTTCGATCATCTGATCGCGATTCTGCCGGAGTTCGGGCTGAGGGCGTTCCAGGAACCCAGCGGGTCGGACTTCGCAGAGGCAATCGCGGATCGCGCGTGACGTGCGCTCGATCGCGTTACCTTTCATCTTGGGGATGACGGGGA
>VYDD01000025.1 GCA_009843625.1 Gammaproteobacteria bacterium
AAGAAGACCCTCTCGACTCTGCAAGCGTAGGCGCCGGACGGTACCCAGCTGCTCGCGGTGCTCGAGCAGTCGGTCGTGGGCGAGCGGCATGTCGGTGAAGATCTTGCCGAGCCGCACCCGGGGGCCGTACTCGCGGGTGATGAGGAGGCCGTGGCGCCCGTACTCGCCCAGCCCTGCCTTGATGGCGAGCGGGATGGCCAGCGCCGAGTCGTTCATGCTGGCGATGGCCTGGTACCCGAGATTGGTGATGTACTGCGCGATCGCCAGCAGCACGATGGTGTCGCGGGAGTAGGTGGCTCCCGTCGCGGTGCCGCTAAGCGCGGAGGGCGCCGTGCTCAGGACTTCCCGGTCCATGGATTGCGCGATCACGATTACGTTTCCGAGATCGGTGGAGATCTCCTGCGGCTTCTCGTGCTCGTTCTCGCGGCTGTAGGCGTGCGTGTAGAGCCACCGCTCGTCGTTGCCGGTGATCCCAACCAGATCGGCGCCCAGGGTCTTCGCAGCGTGCTTGATCTCGCGCGCCGCCTCCTCGGGAGATTCCACCGGCAGCGTGTGGCCCGGGCCCTCGCGGACCGCCGTGTACGGATCCAGAAAACCCTCGCGGCGATCGTCGCCTCCACGCAGCTCGGCAAAGATGTCCGTCACGTGCCACGATGCGTTGCGAAGCGCGTAGTCACGCTGGGTGAAGCCGTCGACGGCACGCCAGGTCAGCTTGGGCGTGCGGTAGGTCTCGTAGAACATGTCCGAGCGGTGCGTCCGCACCTCCGGGTCCCAGAACGAACGGCAGAAGATGTCGTCCCTCTGCGAGAAGCGCCGAAAACCCTCCAGGACATCGAAGCCGGCTTCCTCGTCGGAGGCGGCGGATCCGGCATCGCGTGCGCGACCCGGGTCGATTGAGTCGTCCATCCTGTCTGGCGCTCCAGCCGCGGGTCCCCGTTATTCCGGCGCGACGGGATCAGTCGACCCCGCCGCCACGTAGAAGATGGTTAGCATTGCGCGGGAGGGCCAAACCGATGAAATCGAAGATTCTGCACTACTCCGGCGAGAAGGCGGCCGTGAGCTACGATGTGAGGCGATGTATCCACGCCGCCGCATGCGTTCACGGCTTGCCCGATGTGTTCGACCCAAGCCGAAAGCCCTGGATCGATCCCGACCGCGCCGAGGCGGAACAGCTCCTCCAGGTGATCATGCGTTGTCCGACTGGTGCCCTGCATCTGGAGCGAAGCGACGGCGAACACGCCGAGCCCACGCCCGAGCGGAATACCGCGATCGTAGAGCGGAACGGTCCGGTCTACCTTCGCGGGGACCTGGAGATCGTCACAGGTCAGGGCGAGGTCCTGCTCAAGGACACACGTATCGCGCTCTGTCGCTGCGGGGCTTCGGAGAACAAGCCATTCTGCGACGGAAGTCATGTCCGGGTTGAGTTTACGGAGGACTGAAGCGCCGACGAAGCGCTGGCGCGCCGCCTCCTACCAGAACACGACGTAGAGCCCCACCGTCAGCATCACCACCACCGCACCCGCCCACCTCGCCGAGGGCGCGGGTGCCAGATCGACGGCATCGGACTGCGGCAGTGACCGAGCCGCTTTCAGCGGGCGCACGCGCGACCCGACGACCATGGCCAGGCTCGAGAGGACGAACGCCCCGGCCGCGGCGTTCAGGTACGCCTGCGAGTCGAAGAACACATCGAGCACCACCGTCAGCAGCCCGTACGCCACCGGACCGATCAGCAGCGCCACGGTCGCCGCCCGCGGGGGGGCCTTGGGCAGGATCATCCCCATGAGGAAGACGGCGAGGATGCCCGGCCAGATGAAGTTCCAGACTCGCTGCATGTACTCGTAGATCCCCCCGACCGACGCGAGCTGGGGAGCCAGCAGGCAGCCGATCACGACGAAAACGCCGGTCGCGATCCTGCCGATGCGGATCGCCCTGCGGGGTGCGAGCTCCTCCTTCACGACGTGGCGCGAGTAGATGTCCAGCGTGAAGATCGTGGACGCCGAGTTCAGCATTGAGTCGAGCGAGCTCATCACTGCCCCGAAGAGGGCCGCGAACATGACGCCCCGAAGGCCCGTGGGCAGCAGATCGGTCATGAGCGTGGGATAGGCCTGATCTCCGATCGCGATCCCGTCGGCATAGAGCTGATACGCCGCGATCCCGGGCATCACGATCAGGAACGGGATCAGCAGCTTGAGGAACGCCGCGAAGATCACGCCCTTCTGGCCCTCGGCCAGACTCCGTGCGGCCAGCGCCCGCTGGGAGATGAACTGGTTCAGCCCCCAGTACGCGATGTTCGGAACCCAGATGCCCATGATGTAGATTGTCCACGGGAGCGTCGGATGATCGGCCGGCAGCATCAGGTGGAGCCTGTCCTCGTTGGCGGACAGGAAGGCGCCGAATCCGCCCACGGCGTCCATGGCCAGGAAGAAGAGCACGGCTCCGCCCCCGAGCAGCGCGACGCCCTGGAGCATGTCGGACCAGACGACCGCCTTCAGCCCGCCGTAGATGGTGTAGCCGCCCGCGAGCAGGCCGATGGCCCAGACCCCGGCCGTCAGGTCGAGCCCGAAGATGCTCGTCAGGGCCAGGCTTCCCGCGTAGAGGATTCCGGCCAACCCCACAATGACGTAGACCGTCATCAGGTACGCGGCCATGATGACGCGTGGAGTCGGCCCGAATCGGAACTCGAGGTATTCGGGGAGCGTGTATATGCCGGCCTGGAGAAACCGGGGCAGGAGCACGAGCGCCACGAAGACGAGCGCGATGGCTGCGATCCACTCGAAGGCGGCGATGGCCAGTCCTGTCTGAAACCCCTCGCCGGACATGCCGATGAAGTGCTCGGAGGAGATGTTCGACGCGATCAGCGAGATGCCGATCAGCCACCAGGGCAGGTTGCGGCCGGCCAGAAAGTAGTCGGCGGTGGTGTCCTCCCTGCGCCCCGCGTAGAGGGACACGCTCACGACGATGCCGAGGAAGATGAGGAACGCGGCGAGATCGATCCGGTCTAGCGCCATCTTCGCGACGATTCAGGGGGACGGGACTCGATCGACTCTACCTGGGGTCCAGGAGCTGGTCGAGATGCATCCAGATGACTCGAGAGTAGCGGAACAGCAGAGGAGCCAGAAAGGGCACCATCACCGCAATCGCCAGGATGCTCTGATTCGCCGAGAGACCCCCCAACACCATCAGGACCACACCCAGCGGCGCGCACAGGGCCAGGCCCAACCCATAGCTCACGTACATCGCCCCGGTGAAGTAGCCTGGCTCTCGCTCGTATTCCAGCCGGCAGGAGGGGCAGAGAGGGTGCATCTTCCAGAGGCTTGCGAAAACCGCGCCGCCCAGGCAACGCGGGCACCGGAGGAGGACGACGGCCTGGAGGCGCCTCGGAAGCCCCTCTCTCATCGGCGTGGCCGCGCGAGATGGTTGAGGCCCTGAACCGCGGCCACGGGCCTCAGGACCGACCCGAAGGCGGGGTGTATCTCCCGTCGATGGCGGTCCAGCCGCCGTCCGCAAACAAGACCGACCCGGTCACGTAGCTGGCGGCGTCCGAGGCCAGGAAGACCGTGGGGCCGGCCATCTCCGCGGCGCTGCCCCAGCGGTTGAGGATGTTGCGCGCGGCGTAGGCGCCGTACCAGTCCGGGTGGTTCTTGATGGGCGCCGTGAGCGGGGTGTCGATCACGCCCGGCGCGACCGCATTCACCCTCACCCCGCCGGGCCCGAGTTCGGCCGCGGCGACGCGCACCATCTGCACGATCCCCGCCTTGGTGGCGGCGTACATGCTCTGGCCCGGCTCGACCACCACCGACCGGATCGAGCTGAAGAGGATGATGGACCCGGAGCCCTGCCCGCTCATGATCCGGCCCGCGGCCTGAATGACGTGCGCGCCGCCCTTCAGGTTGAGGCCCAGAACCCGGTCGATCTCCTCGTCGGTGTAGTCGAGGAGGGGCTTGCGCACGTTCACTCCGGGGGTGCAGACCACGACGTCCAGGGACCCGCGGGCGGCCGTGATGTCGTCGAATGCGCTGGTGACGGCCTCTCCGTCCATGATGTCCAGGCGGGCGGAGGCGGCCTCGCCCCCGGCCGCACGGATGGTCGCCGCGGTGCGGGCGGCGGCGTCCGCGTCGATGTCGAGGCAGGACACATGCGCACCTGCCTCCGCGCATCCGATCGCGACGGCCTCACCGATGCCGGAACCGCCTCCGACGACCGCGGCCGCGCGTCCCTCCAGGCTGAACATGGTTGTCATGACGGGTCTCCGGTGGGGTTTCGTGTGGTGAAGGAGCGGGGCACAATGTTAACAGCCGCGCCCAGCCGGCAACCCGGCCCAAGGACGCGACGCCCCACGCGCCTGGCCTTCGTTGCCTCCAGCCCCCAGCCCGAAACTGCATGCACCACGCCAACCGTCCGACGCGCATCCAACGCGAAGACCGCATCGTCGCGGAAGTTGAGGCCGCGCGCGACGAGATCGTGGCCTTCACGGCGGAGATGATCCGGATCCCCACGGTGAACCCTCCGGGGGAGTGCTACCGGGACTGCGCCGAGCTGGTCGGCCGCCGTTTGCGGGCGACCGGTCTGGCCATGGAGTACGTGGAGGCCGAGGGGCGCCCCGAGCACACCGCCCAACACCCCAGGGTGAACGTGGTCGGGCGCGGGCCGGCCGTTCCGGGACGTCCGCGGCTCCACCTGAATGGCCACTTCGACGTGGTTCCGCCGGGTGACGGCTGGACGGTCGACCCCTTCGCGGGCCTGGTGCGCGACGGGCGCATCTACGGGCGGGGCGCGTCGGACATGAAGTCGGGGATTTCCGCCGCCGTCTTCGCGGTCGAGGCGCTGCGGCGGGCCGGAGTCGGGCTCGCGGGAGCCGTTGACATCAGCGCCACCGTCGACGAGGAGAGCGGCGGCTTCGCGGGCGTGGCGCACCTCTGCGAAGCCGGGATCATCTCAAGCGACCACACCAGCTACGCCATCATCCCCGAGCCGTTCGGGCCCACCCGAGTGTGCCTGGGACACCGGGGCGTCTACTGGTTCGATGTCGTCGCGCACGGCCACACGGCCCACGGCAGCATGAGCCATCTGGGGCGCAGCGCCATCGAGGACATGGGCGCCCTGCTGGAGGCCTTCCGCACCGGGCTCATCCCCGAACTCGCAACCCGCATTTCGACGCTGCCCATCGTGCCGGAGCCCTCCCGGCGTCCCTCGCTGAACGTCAACGCGATCACCGGCGGCCAGGCCGGCGAGGGAACCCAGTCACCCTGCGTGGCCGACCGCTGCGTCGCCACCGTCGACCGCCGTTTCATCCCCGAGGAGCCCTTCGAGGACGTCCGCGCCGAGATCACGCGCCTGGTCAGGTCGGTGGAGGGCGCCGACCCCGGACGCCGTTTCACCATCGAGGAGCGCATGGTCGTTCATCCGACCTCCGCGCCCCGCGGATCACCCCTCGTGGCTGCCCTGTCCCACGCGGTGGAAGCGGTGCGGGGCCACCCCGCGACCCTCGTGGCCAGTCCCGGCACCTATGACCAGAAGCACTTCGACCGCATCGCCGGCATTCAGCACTGCGTGGCCTACGGCCCCGGACCCCTCGAGGAGGCTCACCAGCCCGACGAATCCTGCTCCATCGACGACCTTTTGGCGAGCACGCAGGTACTGGCGCTGGCGGCGCTGGAGCTGGTGGGGCCCGCGTAGATGGCGAAGCTCCATCCGGGCATGTCGGTCAAGGAGTTCGACGACAACTACTTCTATGCCGCGGAACTCAAGAACTTCGCACGCCAACTCGGCATTGCCGTCGGCCGACGGCGGAAGCTTGAGCTCGAGGCGCTCATCCGGGAATTCCTTCGAACAGGGATCATTCCGCCGGCCCAACCCGAGGCCGACCAACGGTCCGGCGGGTCGCGCGACAGGCTGGCGGCGGAAACCATCGTCCGGGCCTACGTCGACGACCGCAGGACGAAGGCCTTTCTGCGAGACCTCGTGCACGCGCGCGTGCCGGGGCTAAAAGACAAGTCGGGCCAGTGGTACCGGCTCAACGAATGGCGCCGTACGCAACTTCGGGCAGGCCAGCGCATCACCTACGCGGACCTCGGCAATCGATTGTTGGAGCTTATGCGTTGGGAGGGCCGCTTTCCGCGGATCCCCGCCGGTCGATTCAACAACTTCGTCACGGATTTCTGGGCAGACCCGGCGAACAAGGGTAAGACCCGGGCCGATGCCGTGGCAGCCTGGGAACGCATCAAGTCCGTACCCGGACCGAAGACGTACGAGGCTTACGCGGCTCTTGAGCCGACTGGAGGTAGCGGGGCTGCGATCGAAGACGGGAGACGATGAAGCGATGAGGCGACAACCGGGTCTCGGCGCATTCCGGCGAGAGCTGCGGCCGCAGCAAGTCGGGGGCGCGATCCTGGCCCTGGCCGCGATGGCGGTTGCCGGCTGCGAAGCGGCCCCCGTCTCTACGAACACGTCGCGCGACAGCCTCGGGGTAACGATCGTCGAATCGGTTGCGCCGTTGTGGGGCGCGCGTGACGCCTGGCGGATCGAGGAGGAACCGATCCTCGACCTCGCCCGGGCCGGCTCGGGCGAAATGCACACGTTCTTTCGCGTCAGGGATGTGCTGCGCGCGGGATCCGGGCATCTGGCCGTTGCCGACGGCGCATCCCAGCAGGTCCGGATCTACGATGCAACGGGGCGATTCGTCCGCGCCTTCGGCGGGCCGGGCGAGGGGCCGGGCGAGTTTCGCTCTCTCTGGACCGTCGTCCTGAAGCCCGACGGACGACTCGTGGCGCTGGACCGGGCTGCGGGGGGAAGCGGCGCGGAGTTCGACCTGGGATCGGGGCTGGTGTCTTCGTTTCGGATGCCGGAGGGGGTCTCTCCGGTTCGGCATCCCCTGCCCTCGGACGTGGTCTGGGGACTGGACCTGGCGCCAGGCACGGACGAGGAGAGACGAAGCGCGGGTGTACTGCGCCCTCCGGTCACCGTCGTGCGCTTGTCGGAGGACCGGATGTCGGCCGACTCGGTCACGAGCCTTCCCGGATACGAGAACTTCATCGTCACCGAAGGGGACGACATCCCGATCATGGGCCGGTTGCCTCACGCGGTACCGGACGGCGAGGGGCGCATCGCAATGGGCACGGCCGACGCGCTCGAATACTCCGTCGTCGACGGCCGGACCGGAGAGCTGCGCCTGATCGCGAGGATTCCCGGAGTTCCGCTGACCGTATCCGGCGCGGAAGTGGACCGTGAGAGGGAGGAATGGCTGGGACCGGATCCCAGTCCCTTCATTCGCGATTTCATGGCTCGCCTGCCCGAACCCGCCGAGAAACCGGGCTATCAACGCATGATCGTGGATGCCGACGGGAATGTGTGGGCGGGCGAGTACCTTGGGCTCGCCCGGCGCGACGAACCGCAGGAGTGGTACGTGCTGGACTCGTCGGGGGCGTGGCTCGGAGTCGTCGAAACGCCTGCACGCTTCGAGCTGATGCGTGTGGGGGCCGACGAGGTGTTCGGGGTGCGGCGCGATGTCGACGACGTCGAGCATCCGCAGGTTCTGCGGCTGGTGAAGCCCTGATCGGCTTCGATGGGACGTGCAGGCCGAAAACGCGAAGGGCGCGAGACGGCCCCTGACGGCATCGGGTTGACTGGCCTACGCCGGCGAGACATCGTATCTCTCAATTGAGATATCGGAGGCTGGCATGAAGGCACATAGCTCGATGCTACATGTCCGGATGGACACTGAGATGAAACGGAGGGCCATGACCGCTCTCGCAGCGATGGGGCTGACGGCTTCGGAGGCGGTGCGGCTGCTATTCCACCGCATCGCCGTCGATCAGGCGTTTCCGCTGGAACTCAAGGTGCCGAACGCGCAAACCCGTCAGGCCATGGCCGAGGTGGATGAGATGGTGAAGACGCGCCGAGCCCGGTTCGCGAGCGCGGACACGATGTTTGCGGAGCTTGAAGAAGCCAGCCGGGAGTAAACGGACCAACCTGCCGCGCCGGGTCGACTTCGCCCGACAATTCCTCAAGGACTGGAAGCGGTTGTCCCGTTCCGGCCGATACGATATGCATCGCTTGAAGGAAGTCATGCTCCTTCTCATCGCCAACGAGGCCCCGCTCGGTCCCGAACGGAGAGACCACGCCCTGAAGGGTTCATGGGCTGACTACCGGGAATGCCATGTCGGAGGCGACTTTCTGCTGATCTATCGCATCGACGACTCGGATGGCCCCGGCGGTTCGATTTTCTTTGCCCGAGCGGGCACGCACGCGGAGCTGTTCAGGTCAGGCTGATCCAGCTCGTGCCCCCGCGCTCGGGTGCGCGAGGAACATCATGTTGGTGGTGGGTGGCCCGCCCAGGCGCGGCTCGTAGAAGCGGTTCGCGAGCGCTTCCATGACTGGCGCGACGGTGCTGTCGTCGCAGAGCGCCACCGCACAGCCACCGAATCCGGCGCCGGTCAGCCGTGCGCCCGCTGCACCCGCCTCCAGCGCCACTGCTACGATCGCGTCCAGTTCACTCGTGCTCACCTCGTAGTCGTCCCGGAGGCTCTCGTGCGAGCGCACCATGAGGTGGCCGAAGCGGTGCAGGTCGCCGTCGCTCATGGCCTGCTCGGCGAGCGCCACGCGGCGGCCCTCCGTGACGACGTGGCGGAAGCGGCGAAACAGTACGGGGGAGAGGATCCGGTGGACGCGGCGGAGCAGCCCGTGCGGGTCGCCCGCTGAGACCAGGTCGTTGTACGCAGGCGCGGTGTTGGTTGCGCGGTTGCCCGAGTTGGCCGCCTGGCCTCCCGCCGCGGCGCGGACCGAGGCTGCCAGCGCCTCCCGGCACTGCCGCGCCCTCTCGTTATACTGCCCGCGCGCGCCCGCAGACTTCTCGGCCCGCACCAGCGACGACGCCACCACCCACCGCCATCCGTCGGGCACGGGCACCGGTGTCACCCGCAACGGGTCGAATTCGATGCGGAGAGCGTGTCCGGCGACCCCGTGAAGACAAGCGGCCTGGTCCATCCCGCCCCCATCGAGGCCGACGAAGCGCTCGGCGCGCGCCATGAGGGCCGCGAGCTCGAGGCGCGACAGGGCCCGAGCCCCATCGCCTCGCGGCGCCCCGTCGCCAACGTCCACCCCGTTCGCCTTCAGCAGCGCAAGCGCCGAGGCCACCACCAGCGCGGACGACGACGACAGCCCCGATGCGATCGGCACGTCGCCGGACACGGTTCCTTCGATGCCTCTCTCCAGCGAGATCCCGTGCTCGAGCAGTCCCCGCGCCGCGGCGCGCACGTAGTTGGACCTGTCTCCCTGCGCTGCTGCCTCGCTGGAACGTTTCAGC
>VYDD01000054.1 GCA_009843625.1 Gammaproteobacteria bacterium
GGCACACCCGACGGTGAGGCCCAGGAACCCGCGCGTGGTCACGTCGACCCGGTCGTGGCGCTCGTCCGCGCGCGCCACCCGCGGATCGGCGATGGCGTAGTACCAGGGGCCGCCGCCCAGGAAGCCCAGGGCCGGGATGGCTCGCTCGCGCTCCGCCTCCTCCAGCAGGTCGCCGGCGATCTGCGCCTTGACGAAGAGGTCGTAGGGCATGTCGCGGTTGAAGGCCTCGACCACCCAGTCGCGCTGGATGTAGGCGTTGGGATAGCGCTCGCGTCCCGAACCGCCCGGTGCGAGCCCGCGGGTGTCGTCCTCGCCGAAGCGCGCCACGTCCAGCCAGTGCCGGCCCCAGCGCTCGCCGTAGTGGGGGGAGGCCAGCAACCGGTCGACGACCTTCTCGAAGGCGTCGGGCGAGGTGTCGCCGACGAAGGCCTCGACCTCCTCAGGGGTCGGGGGCAAACCGGTCAGGTCGAAGGTGGCGCGCCGGATGAGCTGCCGGCGGCCGGCGGTGCCGAGCGGTTCGAGCCCCTGCTCTTCGATCTTCGCGAGCACGAAGCGGTCGATGTCGGTGCGGGCCCAGTCGGCGCGTTCGGGCTCGGGGATGGCGGGATCGGCCAGCGGCCGGAACGACCAGAAGTCGCGTTCGGCGGCAGTGACTCCGCGCCTGGGGATCGCCAGCGGCGCCGTGATCTCGGCCCACTCCGCGCCGGCCTGGATCCAGTCGACGAAGCCCTGGATCTCGGTGTCGGGGAGCTGGTCCGCGTTGCGCGGCATCTGCAGGTCCTCGTCCACATGCCGGAGCGCGGCGATGATGAGGCTCTGCTCGGGGTTGCCGGGGATGATCGCGGGGCCGCGGCTGCCTCCCTGGAGCATCCGCTCGCGGGAATCGAGCCGCAGGCCGCTGCGTTCGTCGTCGGTGTGGCACGAGAAGCAACTGCGCTCGAGGACGGGGCGGACCCGGTCGACGAAGAGGCGCGCGCTGGGCGAGAGGCCCTCATCGGCGAGGGCGAGGACTGCCCCCTCCGCGCCTTCCGCCCCCTCCGCCACGGCGGGCCAGGGCGCGTCCATGCGAATCCACTCGATGAGCCCCTCGATCTGCTGCGGCGTGAGCGGATCCTCGTCGCGAGGCATCTCCTGCCCCTCGATCTCGTGACGCACCGTCTGGATGAGCAGGCTCCCGTCGGGATCCCCGGGGATGATGGCAGGCCCGGAATCGCCCCCGCGCATCATCGCTTCGCGCGAGTTGAGGCGCAGATTCCCGCGGCGCAACCGCCCGTGGCAGTCCATGCAGCTTTCGGCCAGCACCGGCCGCACGCGGTTCTCGAAGAACTCTTCGGGGGACTGCGCGGAGGCGGACCCGGCGGGCGCCAGCGTGCCCAGGAAGGCGAACAGCAGCGCGCCGAAGAAACCGGAAATGCCGAGGCTGACGTTTGGCCTCATCGCGCGGACTCCGTCGACTCCTGATGCGTACCTGACGAAACGGGATACCAGTCTGTCATAATGCGGCGGAGACGCAACGGGCGCAACGCGCACACGCGTGTCACAGGCGCAGGGAGCGCACGGCGGGCCCCTCCGGGCGAGTGATGAGGAAGGACACTAGCTTCTCAAGCGATCGCGCGGGAACGCGCGGTCACGGCTGCGAGCCACTCGGCTCTGACGACGGGTGCAGTTCATACTCCACGACCCGCTCGACTTCGAGTTCATCCATGTGTACCGCGAGCAGATAATCGGCACCGAACTCGTAGACCGTCAGCGACGTGTCCATTGTGAGGTGGCACTGGAACTCGCCGCCGGACCCGAATGCCATCCAGCGGACGTCGTCGCCGGGCCTGCGGTATCGTCTGACCCACAGCCGGCCATCGCGGCCAAGCATGAGCCCTTCCGCAGTGGGGAACAAGTCGGCCGTGGGGCGCCTGTCGCTCACCAGGGACTCGTCGGCGGCGCTCCAGTTCTCGCTGGCGCGCCCGCCACGCCTTTCCACCAGGGCATCTCGATACGCCCGTATGTGGGCGGCGGTCACCTCCCGGTCCGGATCCGACCAGCGAACGATGCGGCGCAGCGTGAAATCCCCATCCAGGACCTGGACTTCGGGCTCCCGCCCCGTGGCGATGGCGATCGTCGCGCCGGCGGCGACGATGGACGGAGTCGGGTCGAAGAGCGTGGACATTGCTACCCCGGCTCCGTCCCACGTGCCCCGTCGGACGCCATCCAGCCTGGCGAGTTCGCGCATCAGCGTGCCATCCACGTCATGCGCCTCGACATACCAGGGCTCGGGATCCCGGAAATCGTTTGTCGGACGCAAAATGGAACGTTGCACGTTCACCGAGACGCCGTTGGCGAGGACTCCGCCGCCCCGCGAAGCGTTCAGGTAGGGAGGATCGAGGTCTACGGTCCGGATGAAGGCCCCGCCAGCGGAGTAGACTTGGTAGCGCCACGGGCGGTAGTCGCCAACCCACAGCGTGTCCCCCGGGAGAACCCATATGAAGCGGCCGATGCGAAACTCGCCGGGACCGTCCCCGTGGCCTCCCATGGAGCGCAGGTGCGTCCCCGCGCGGGTGAAGATCCGGATCTCTCCGGAGCTGTTGTTCAGGACGGCCAGACTCCCGTCGGAGAGCCGGTTTGCTCCCCGGACGAAATAGAGCATGAAAGCCTCGTCGCCCTCGACGGTGCCCAGGGACAGGGTCGGCCGGTCGGCCAGCGCGCACCGTCGATCCGAGCCCAACGCATCACTGGTGACGATCTCGATCCCGGCGCTGTCGACGACGAGGACCGCGGAAGACCTCGACGGCTCGTCCCCGGCACACGCGGCGTGCGCGAGCACGGCGAAGCAGGCGACCAATGCCCGCGGAGCAAACCGGAGTTGCAGCATATGTCTCATGGACGCCTCTCTTTGCCGCCCTCCCCATGTACACCACCCGCACGCCGCTCCTCCAGCCAGCGCTTCTCCAGCCGGCGGAAGGTTGCGGTGAGCTCCGACCGCATCCGGGCAAAGCGTCTGCGGAGATCGGGTCGGCCCTGCAGCCTGAGGAACAGGGACGTGTCTTCAGCGACCTCGCGAGCCAGTTCCACCCAGAACATGGCGACGAAGCCGCATATCGGAACCAGCAGCGCGGCGGCCAGGGCGACCGGCGTCCCCCCTGCCAGGTAACCCATGAAGACCCACAGAACCCAGGCTGTGGACACCGCCGCCAGGAGCGTCAGCAACTTGATCGTCGCCGTGACCTCGAATTCGGGTCGCACGCGCCGCACGACGAAACCGGAAAACCGGGTCACCGGCGTCCAGAGCAGGAGTCCCGCCACCGCGAGGGGGAGGCCCAGCACCAGCAGGGTCCCCCGCACGAGGACGTATTGCACCACCGGGAGGAGGCTGTAGCGGGGCGGCACGTCTCCCTCCCCCGCGCGGAGTTCGGCGTTGAGCGCGGCGTACCGCTCCACTTTGTCGGTCAGCCGGCGATGCTCGCCCGGATCCGCCCTTCTGACCCAGTCGAGCCCCTTCGCGAAGCGCTGTAGGCGGGGGAAACGGGTTCCCAGGCGTTCGCGCCTGCGCCACGGCACCCGGCGCGACTGGCGCACGTAGAGCTGCTCCGACACCTCCACGAGCGTCCGGTCGCGGTGGTGGTCGAAGTTGAGCGTCTGGCGCCGGATCCCCTTCGCGATGCGCGCGGTGAGCCTCTGCGCCGCGGCGACGGGGTCTGCCCGGTACTCCTCCTTCAGGTCGGTACACTCGACCGCCCCCGCGAAGCGCACGGTCACCGCCGTCCGCGCCAGCTCCTTGCGCGAGTAGGTGATTCCCACGGGGACGATCGACACGCCGAGCCGCCAATCGGCGCTCTCCTCCGCCTGCAGCGCGATGCGCGCGGCGCCCGTGCGAAACTCGGCCAGCCGGGTCTGTGAGTGGCTTTTTCCCTCCGGAAAGATCTGGAGCGCGCCCCCGCCCCGGAGCACGTCGATCGCCGCGCTGAACATCTCCTCGTTGCGGTGCATCTCGTCCGGATCGTCCTGCCTGCGGTAGACGGGAATTGCTCCGAGAGCCCGCAGGACCGGTCCCAGCAGTCGACGATCGAATAGCGGAGCCCGGCCCAGGGGGCGCGTGATGCGCTCGCTGCAGCGGAAGATCAGCAGCGGGTCGACGAGGCTGTTGGGGTGGTTGGCCGCCACGATCACGGGGCCGTCGGGCAGGGGCGGCCCGTGCCGGTCGACGCGGTAGAAGACCGCCGCCGCCGAACCGGTCAGGCCGGCAATCAGCCTCGGTATTCGATCCAAGGTGCTCCCCCCGGTGGTCCCGGAATCGCAGAGGTACCGCGCCTGGCCGCCAGCCACTCTTCCCGGCCCCCGATCCCCTGGCTTCCAAGCCGCGCCTTGCCACTGAAGATCATATTGGCAGGCGACGGCGCTCATGACCACCGAACGCTCCTGGCGAGGACGTGGCCGGGCGTTTCGCCGCGCTGGCGGAGCAATAGCGCAGGTTGTACTCTGCCGGGCCTTTTCCGCATCCCGCCTCGACCCTCCAACCTGTGAGACATCATGACTGAAACGCCGAACGGACGGTTCTGTTGGGGCGAGTTGCTCACGACGGACCCCGAGACCGCCGCAGACTTCTATGCCGCCGTCATCGGCTGGGGCACGAGGGAGTGGGAGGGGAGCGAGACGCCCTACTCGGTGTGGATGAACGGTGAGATGCCGGTCGGGGGCTTCATGCGGCTTCCACCGGAGGTTGCCGCAACCGGAGCGCCGCCGCACTGGCTCGAATACATCTCGACCCCGGATGCCGAAGCGTGCGCCGTGAAGGCCGAAAACCTGGGAGGCAAACTGCTGAACCTGTTCGACATCCCTGACGTGGGGCGCCTCGCCATCATCGCCGACCCGCAGGGGGCCGTGATCACTGCGTACCAGCCGTCCGACGCGACGCCCGGGCACGACGGCCCGGCTTCCATCGGCGAGTTTTCCTGGCACGAACTCGCCACCACGGACTGGGAGGCGGCCTGGGCGTTCTATTCGGAGCTGTTCGGCTGGCGCGAGGCGAGCCGGGCGGACATGGGCGAGGCGGGCACCTATCTGGAGTTTCACCGCGGCGCGCATCCGCTGGGAGGCATCTTCAACCGTCCTCCGGAGATGCCGCTGTCGGCCTGGCTTCCCTACATTCGCGTGCCGGACGCGCAGGTCACGGCCGAGAGGGTGGTCGAACGAGGTGGAACGATCCTGAACGGGCCGATGGAGGTGCCCGGCGGAGACCTCATCGCCCAGTGCAAGGACCCGCAGGGAGCCATCTTCGCATTTCACGCCACGGCGGCGGAATAGGAGGCGGGGGGCAAGCGCGCGGGCGCGATCCCCCTCAGAACGACACGGTCGCGGTCATGGACACCGTGCGCGGCGCGCCCAGCCAGGCCGCGTTCTCGGTGATGGCCGACAGATACGCCGCATCGCCCAGGTTGGTCGCCACAATCGAGAACTCGGTCGAGCGCAGCAGTTCGCTCAATGCGTCGCCTCTGAGACTGACGTAGGCGTCCGCCGTCCAGTAGGCGTCAGCGTACCAGTCCGCCGTCAGGCTGACGCGGCGGGACGAAGTGTACTTTGCGGAAAGCCCGCCGCCGAGCGGCCCGCTGCGGTCGAGTGAGATGACCCACAGCCGGGCCGGTACGCCGGTCACGTCGGCTCCGGCCACGATGCCCTGGCCTTCATCGACCAGCGGATCACCGGACCCGATGTACTCCGAGTTGTTGAACGTGAAGGCCGTGTAGAACGACGTTTGCCCCGACAACGGCACCGTGGCGGCCACCTCGAGGCCGGTTGTTTCGATGCCGCCCGCGTTGAAGTAGGCCCCGCCTCCCGGAATGAGGTAGTTGGGGCCGGCGGGGGTTTGCGGGCCGAGGTAGAAGATCCGGTTCGTGAAGTCGATGGAGTACCAGGCAGCGCTCAATGCAAACCGTTCTCCCGCATACTGAACCCCGACATCGATGTTCGATGCCGTCTCCGGATCGAGGAGCTCCAGGCTGCGGCCCGGGACTTCCAGCAGCGTGCTGCCGATCGCCCTGAAGTTCTCGGAATAGCCCGCAAACAGGTCCAGGCCCGCGACCGGCGTCTCGTACGTGACGCCGCCCTGGAAGAGCAGCTCCGAATCGGAATCGACGTCGAGCGATGGGTCGGCATGGAACTGGTCTTCGCGCGACACGCCGATGAGGAACTGCTTGACGCCGCCGCTCAGGGCGAACCGGCCCACGTAGAGCGTCTCCTCCAGGTACCACTTGAAGATATTCTGCGGGAAATCCCACTCGTACTGGTGCCAGTAGGCCTGATAGTCCCACTTGACGCTGAGCGTGGGATCGAGCATGCGGTGCCAGTCCCGGCCCAGGTCGCGCCGCGAGCTCTCGTACCAGATGCCGGCCCGGAGCGCGCTGCCGGCGCTGCCCAGTGTGGCGGACCACTCCTCGTCGAGGGTCAGACCGAAGCGGTCCTTGCCGTAGTGGCTGTGGCGGTACGACTGCACCGCCGTGGCGCCCGGATGGCATGCCGGGTCGACCTCCGGGCCGCCCGAACCGTAGTAGTTGAAGATGTAGGACGACGTGCATCCGGGTGTCGGTCCGACCGCGACGCCGTTGGCGTCCACGAATCGGATGATCCCGAGCTGCGTGCCGCCCCTCACCGGTGGGTTGCCGGCGAGTTCCGATTCAGGGCCGCCGCGGTCGTCGACGACGTCGACGATGTACGGGGGCAGCCAGTCGCCGCGGCCCCCGGTGCGATGGTAATAGACGCCCGCGCTCAGCGAACCGAGTTCGCTCTGCGCCCAGTCGGCTCTGACGTAGGCGAAGGTGTTCTGCCGGCGGGTCTGCCAGCCGGGCCGGTAGAACTGGTTCAGGTACGGCACGCCGGGCCAGTCGCCGACAAGCCGGTCCCAGCGTGGGTCGGCCCTGAAGTCGGCGTCGCTGTAGAGCCGCTGATAGACGTCCTCGTGGATGTCGTCGTACGAGAGATAGCTCGTCAGTTCGAGGCTGCCGTGTGACGAAACGAGCTTGGCCGCGAGGTGCTCCCGCTCGTTTCTCGCCGAGCCTTCGATCCAGTCGGTCGCCTCCTGCCGTACGGCGGCGATCCAGGCGCGCGTCTCCCCGCCGAACAGCGGTCCGGTGTCGACCCGCATGGAGAACCGCTCGCCGCCGTTCTCGCCGATCGTGGCCGAGGCGGTGTAGGCACGCTCCGCCGCCGGATCGTTCGTGAGGTAGTTGAAGGTGCCGCCCAGCGCCTCGACGGATCGGGAGGCGATGTCGGCCGTGCCCTGCGACACCTCCACGCTCGCGAGATTCATCGGGTCGACGAAGCGGTTCGCCTTGGCGCCGCCCCAGTAGTCGGAGGTGCCGTTCGGGAAGCCGTCGATGGTGGTGCCGATCTGGACGTCGCTGAGGGTCACCTGGAAGCCGCGCACGGCCACGTTGCTCGACCAGTCGTCGAAGCCGTACGCGTCCCCCTCCTGTACCGATACCCCCGGGAGGTTGTCCACCACCGCCATAACGTTGGTGATCTTCGACTGCTGCCGGATCATCGACTCGGGTACGAAATTGCGGGCGAAGATCCGGGGCTCCTCGGCTACGACGCTGAGCGTGTCGAGCACATAGGCGATCTGCAGAGTCAGCTGGACGGTTTCAGTGGCGCCCGCCGCGAGCGTGACCTGAAGCTCGGCCGTCTGGAAACCGGGGAGCATCGCCGTGACGACGTAGTCGCCGGCGGCCAGATCCGCGAACCGGAAGGAGCCGTCGGCGCCCGTGACGCTCTCCTGGCTCACGGCAGCGCCGGTTACGGTCACGAGCGCACCGGACATCGGAAAGCCGTTCGTGCCGATGGTCGTGCCTTCGATGGCACCCGCGGTCTGGGCGGTCGCGGGTGCCGGAGCTGAAAACGACAACGACAGGGCGACGACTGCGAGGAGGACACTGCAGCGAGCGAGGGGGTTCGGGGGATTCATCCGCTCAATTTCGGCACGCTCAGGCTCCGGACGCTCGCTGGCCAGCACGGACGTACTGCACACGCGTCCGGTTGCCGGACACAGCCCTCGCGTCAATGACCGATGGCCTCGCGTCCAGCGGAATGCGGGCCCGCCAGAGGTACTCGCCGTACCAGCGCATGGGGACCGTCCCCTGGCCATCTGCGGATTCCCACGTCACTTCGACGGATTCCCACTCCGCCGCGAGCAGCGGGCTCTTGCGCTCGTGGATGCGGATCATGACCAGGGCGCTGTCGCCGTCCGGCACGGTCAGCGGCTGACCCACGACGGGAATCTCGTTGTAGGCTTCGAGCCCCCGCCCCAGGAAGATGCGTTCCTGGATGGCCGTGGGGTGCTCGCCCTGCGACTGCACCACGTCGATGCGGCCGTCGCCGTCCAGGTCGGCGATGGCCATGCCGAGCGTGCCGGGCGTCTCCGCGCCGGTGAACACGTCGGTCGCCACGTGCAGCCGGCCGGTGCCATCGTTGATCAGCAGGCGGTCGGGCCCGCTCAGCGAGCCGATCAGGAAGTCGACATCGCCGTCGGAATCGAAGTCCAGGAAGGCGACCACGTTGTCGTCCTCCCCGATGTTCTCCGAGGTGGGCCACCAGGCGTCCGTGGCGTCCACGAATCGGCCTTCGCGGTCGTTGCGGAAGACGTGTTCCCGCCGTCTGGAGCCGCGTTCGCCGACGATCTCGCCGTCGTTGATGGTTACGAGGTCGAGGAAACCGTCGCCGTTGAGGTCCATCGCCTCGAACTCGTAGTTGTTGGTGTACTGCGGCAGCCCGCGCGGATCCTCCTCGAAGGTGCCGGTGCCGTCGTTGCGGAAGAGCAGGCTGCCCGCGCAGCGCTTGCACGACACCAGCACGTCCAGGTCGAAGTCGTTGTCGACGTCCACCAGCTCGAGGTCCCACGAGAAGCGGACCAGGATCGCGGGCATGCGGCCCTCGGTGGCGTCGGTGAAGCGGCCCGTGCCGTCGTTCAGCCAGAGGCGCGTGCGGCCGCCCTCATTGGTCATGTTGTTGCCGGGGCCCCAGTCCGCCAGCACCAGGTCGAGGTCTCCGTCGCGGTCCACGTCTCCGGGCTCGGCGTCGCCCAGGCTGAGCGGGAGCTGGGGGAGGTGGGTCGCGGTGCGTTCCTCGAAGGCGCCCTCTCCCGTCCCCATGTACAGACGGCTCCGGGTCTGGTAGGTCGCCCCGACGAGAATGTCGGTATTCCCGTCCGCGTCGAAGTCGCGTGCCTTGAAGACCCGCGCGAGGTCCGGCGTGGAGCCGAACACCCGGCCCGACACCTCCTCGAAGGGCTGGCCCG
>VYDD01000060.1 GCA_009843625.1 Gammaproteobacteria bacterium
ATGTCGGATCGCTCCTCTCGCAAGATGGCGGCTGAGAGCGGAACTGCGAGGTAGCGCATAGTTCCGGTCTGTCATCGACTGGGTTCCCCTCGCCATCGGGTAGCGCGTGGCGATCTCAGGCTAGCAGGCACGCTCAAGGCTGTCTGCCCCGGTTGCCAGCATGGGGAGTGCCGGGCCGGTCGACTTGACCGCTTCGGATCGTGGTTCCTAGCCTGCCGCAGCGCACACTAAGAACCGGCGCGGCGCCGATGGCGTCGGGCCTGCGCTGGGGTCGCCGGTCTGCGGACTGGTTGACGCGCGGCGGGGCCAAGCTACACTCCCCCACAAGCACGGTGTGCATGAGGCGGAAGGCTCAGTTCATGGAAGTTGTACAGATCGTCGCGATCGTCCTGGCCGCGGTGGGCGCCCTCAACTGGGGCCTCGTGGCTCTTGCCAGGTTCGACCTCGTGGCCTTCATCGCCGGCGGGATGAAGTTCGGTGAGGTCAATGCGATCTCGCGTGTCCTCTACCTGCTCGTCGCCGTGGCCGGAGTCGTGAGCCTGACTGCGATCCCCCAGCTGACGTAGGTTAGCGCATCGCCCTCGACACGGGCTCCACGAGATTCCCGCGTCGGCGAGCCTGTCCGGCGGCCCCGGCATCCCTGACCGCTCGGGCGGGGCCAGCGTCCGTTCCGATCGCCGGATGCGGACGCGGATCCGCCGGGTGCATTGCATCGAGCGCCGCCTGTCCTGTCGCCTCGACCAGCGCGACTCGTCAGGGCTCTTGTCCGACCGGCTGCCAGACCGGCGAGGTGACAAGGCTCACCCGTGATCACGTGAGTCGCGACCGCTGCGCCTGAGCCGCCCCAGAGGAAACTCCGCCAGGAGCCGTCAAGCGCGCGCGGCGGCACGGCCCTGCGGGGGTCAGGCGTTCATCGCCTGACCCCCGTATCAGCTCGCGCTCGCCGCGCGGGACGCTGACCACGACGAAGCGCGCGATCGCGGCGACGAAGAGGACAATGTTGCCCGCCGCGACGAAGGCTGCGGCCTGCTCGCCCATGAGTGCGTTGAGGAGGCCCGCCACCCCCGCGAAGCAGAACGTCCAGAAGGCTGCGGCGTGAAGATCTCGGTAGGCCGGACATCGGCTCACGATCGGTGCGCACGTGAAGGACCACAGCCTCCGCGCTGGCGACGAGACCGCTGTCCGTCGAGCTGACTTTGGTGAACGAGCGGAGAGCCGCCGCGCGGGTGCTGCCGACGCAGCCACTACAGGGCCGTCTCCAGCATGAGGTTGTCGAGGATCAGCGGCTCGCGCCGCCCCTCGTCGTTGTGGATGTCCTTGCAAGATGTCCTCCCTGCCCTTCGATCGTCCCGGCGTCCCAGGCTCGGCTAGAATTGATTGCATGGGAACGTTCAAGTGGCCGCTACGCATCTCGAACATGAACAGCGGCGCATCACGGGAGATCGAAGCGACTGTCGATACCGGCGCCGCCTACACGACGCTGCCCGCCCGTCTGCTGCGCGAGCTGGGCGTCGAGCCGGTGGACAAGGGAGTTTTCCTGCTTGCGGACGGTCGGCGATTGGAGATGGAGATCGGGAGGGCCTGGGCGACGATCGACGATACCAGTGAGGTTACTCTCGTCGTGTTCGGAGATGACGACGCTCCCGCACTGCTGGGCGCCTACACCCTGGAAGGGCTGAGGCTGGCGGTCGACCCCGTCGCACAACGCCTGGTTCCCACGCATCTGATCATGTATTGACGTCGATCTTCGGCGCACTCTGGACACGACAAAAGCCCCTCACATAGGCGGAAGCGGAGGAGGCTGCCGCGATAGCAATGCCCCCGT
Source organism: Gammaproteobacteria bacterium (assembly GCA_009843625.1). GTDB lineage: Bacteria > Gemmatimonadota > Gemmatimonadetes > Longimicrobiales > Gaopeijiaceae > BD2-11. The sequence continues at coordinate 1,826 of VYDD01000060.1, forward strand.
CCGTCTATCAAGCAGCTCCTGCGAGCGTCCCCTCTTGTTCCTGCTCGAGCGCCCGCTCGAAGAGGGAGCGTGGGAGCCTCGTCGCGCTCGCGGCGGTTCGTCGGCTCGTCCTGCTCCCCGGCCATGAACTCCGCCCGCGAGAACAGCGTCTGCTGCGGCTCGGGAGCATCGTCACGGCGATCGTCGCGGGCAGCGGCGACCGCAAACGGCATCGGCCTCGATGATCGCGGGCTCGGGAGCGTGCCAGTCCTCGTCGACGAGCAGCGCCTCGGCCGCAGCCGCGACCTGCCGGGCCTGCTCGAAGACCGACTCGACTGAGTCTGTGTCCTTCTCCGGGCCAGCGCGAGCATGAGGTCGTCGCCGAAGGCGGCGAGGGCCGTCCTCGGGCAGCTTGCCCTCGACGGCGAGCGACGACTGGAGCTTCTTCGCCACGGGGGTGAGGGCGTCGGCCTGCAGGGTGTCCCGGTAGGTTACGAGGGCGACCTTCACGGGCTCGGTCTGACCGATGCGCCAGGAGCGGCGGGAGGCCTGCCCCATGACATAGACGCTGTAGTGGGCCCCACTCGTTCATCGCCGGTCCCGGCGATGGCGCGGTACGATAGGGGCGGACGCGCACCGGGAGGATCAGCCATGACCGCAACTGTGAAGGCCACCTACGCCAACGGCGTGTTCACGCCCTCAGAGCCCGTCGACATCGAGGAAGGCGAGGAAGTGACGCTGTCGATCGAGGGTGCGACGTCGCGGAAGCGAGGGCTGGCCGGCGTTGTTGAGGCGGTACAGGAGCTGCAGAGGACTATTCCCTCGGACGCCTGGGACGTCCTGCCGACCGATGGCGCGAGGAACTACAAGCACTATCTATACGGCCACCCGAAAGAAGACGCCTGATGCGAGTGGTGTTCGCCGATGCGGCGTACTGGATCGCATTGTGGAATCCCCGGGATGCCATGCATGAGCGGGCGCTGGCCGTTGCGGCTCGGCTGGGATCGGCCGCAGTCGTCACCACGCAGGTCGTCCTGTTCGAGGCGCTGAACTTCATGGCCGGTATGGGAGAATTCCGCCGGCTGTTCGCAGCGCGGATGGTGCGGGACCTGGAAGACAATCCTGACCTTGAGATCGTCCCGCAGACCGACGCCCAGTTCAGAAGCGCCGTCGAGCGCTACGCCGACCGTCCGGATCAGCGGTGGGGGCTCACCGATTGCGCGAGCTTTCTCCTCATGGAACAGCGGAACATCACCGAGGCGCTCACGCACGACCGCGACTTCGAGCAGGCTGGCTTCACGGCCCTGCTCCGCCGAGGCCAGTGAACACACTCCACGCCTCGACCGAGCCCGACTCCGATCCGTCGACCCGCCTACCGGCGATGCTCGACTCGCCGCCGCTCCGCCGGCGTGGAGCGACGGAGGGTAGTGGGAAGTGACTCGCGCCAGACTGCGACGGGGTGCGCGCAAGCGCCGGGAGGCTCGTGAAGTCAGTGAGCACAAGGCCCGGCGCGTGTGGGCGTTCAGCGTCCTGCCGCTCCCTCCGGAGTTGCGCGAGGAGCCGGACCCCTGCCGGCACGCATGGGAAGAACCCGTAGAGGCCAGCTTCTCCGGCGACGGCCGTGATGTGGACATCATCCGGGTCTGCCAGACGTGCAACGGCTTCGCGCGCAGGTGCAAACGCTGCCGCCGGTTCCACCTCGCCAGCGCGGGGCGCGGCGGCGCTGGCTCCATGCCCTGGCGGGTCTCCAGGGAGTGGCTGCAGGAGCACGGGTGTCCCCGCAAGGAGTTCGGAGAGGTGCCCATACCCTTCGTGTGGACGCCCGACGGGGACGGCCCGCCGGAGTTCGACCTGGCGACCTACGAAGCGATCGAGGGCGAACCGGGGCGCTACGATCTGCAATGGTTGAGTTGACCGGGGTTGCGGCCCCGAGGCGTCACGCGGCGCGCGTGCACGCGGCCCACCTCATCGCTTTTAGCCGATCTCGCGTGCGGAGCGGTCACGGCGATGTGCGCCGGGCTGCTCAACCCCGCTTGACGCCTCGGCTATCAGCCGTCGTCTGACCTGAAGAACGCGAGTGACTGGAGCTCTGGCCCGGCTGGGCAGCACAAGAGCACCCACACATCGACGGCAGCGGGGGGCACCGCCGTAACCGGCGATGCCCCCGCGCCTCCGTTTATCAAGCAGCTCGCGCGAGCGTCCCCTCCTGTTCCTGTTCCAGCGCCCACTCGAAGAGAGACAGCGTTGGAGCCTCGCGCCGCCGGGGGCGCTTCGGCTCCGGCTGCTCCTGCGCCATGAACTCGGCCCACGAGAACAGCGTCCGCTGCGGCCCCGCGTCCACGGGGTCCACGTCGCTCTCGGCAGCCGCCGTGGCCGCGACCGCCACCGGATCGGGCTCGGGCGCGTGCCAGTCCTCGTCGACCAGCAGCGCCTCGGCCTCGGCCGCGACTTGGCGGGCCTGCTCGAAGACCGACTCGACCGAGCCCGCGTCCTCCTCGCCCGCGACGATCTTCCTCGCCAGGGCGATCAACAGGTCGTCGCCGTCGTCACCGTAGGCGGCGAGGCCGTCCTCGGGCAGGTCGCCCTCGACGGCTAGCGACGACTGGAGCTTCTGCGCCACCAGCTTGAGGGCGTCCGCCTGCAGGGTGCTCCGGTAGGCCATGAAGACGACCTGTACGGGCTCGGTCTGCCCGATCCGCCAGGATCGCCGTGACGCCTGCCGCATGGTGTAGACGGAGTAGTCGGCTCCGGTTCTGCAATCGACACTAACTCCCCGTCCGTGGGGATGCCGAGGGTGAGCGTGACGCGGTTCTCGCCGTCGATCGTCGCGTCCTCGAGCAGCAGGTCGAGCACCTCGCGGCGTTCCTCGCCCGTGAGCCCGTCGAGGCCCGCGCCCACGCTGCGCGCCCACTCCACAACCCCCTCCAGCGCCACGCGCCGACCTGCCTGCGCCGACTCCCGCGCCCGGTACTCGTCGAGTCTCGCCCGCAGCCGCTCCAGCCGCTCGCCGATGAAGCGCCGCTGGTGGTCGAGCTGCTTCTCGCTGATCTTGCCGCTCACGTAGAGCCGGATGGCGCGGTCCTCCTCCAGTTGCACACCATCGAGCTCGCGCTCGGTGCGCGCGATCTCGCCTTCGAGCCCGCCGTCGTCGTCCGGCTCAAGCGCCGCCAGCCCGGCCGCGAGCAGCTGCGGCTGCTCCAGCACCCGCCGCACCTCGCCCCAGACCAGCTCCTCCAGCCGCTCGGCGCGGATCATCGGGTGCTCGCGGCAGCGCAGGCGGTGCACCCGCGACCCGTAGCACTGGTAGTACCGGCGCGGCGTCTTGAGCTCGTAGCGGTAGGTCTTGCCGCCCTTCCGCACGCTCTGGCTGCGGGTCACGTTCGGTCCCATGAGCATCCCGCACTCGCTGCAGCGCACGAGATGCTGGAGCAGGTGGAAGGTCTTCGTGTTGCGCGGCGAGCGCGTCAGCCGCCGCTTGCGCAGTTCCTGCGCGCGCTCCCACGTCTCCTCGTCCACGAGCGGCGGGAAGGGGATGCCCACCCAGCGCTCGCGGGGCTGGCGGTGCCTGCGCATCCCTGTGTCGGTGGCGGTGTGGCGGGCCTTGCCGTACCACCAGGTGCCCTTGTAGGCCTCGTTGCGGAGGATGCGGTTGACCTGCGCCGCGTGCCAGCGCGCGCCGGGCGTCGCGGTGGGGATCCCGTCGGCCTCCAGCGCCCCGGCGATGGCCGGCGCGCCCATGCCGTCCTCGACGGAGTGGCGGAAGATGCGGCGAATGACCTCCGCGCGTTCATCGTTGATCTCCGGCGTGCGGCCCTCTGCGATGCGGTAGCCGTCGGGGACGCTGTTGACGGGGATGCGGCCCTGTTTGGCCGCGCCGCGCTTCCCCATCGAGGCGCGCTCGCGGAAGTTGTCGAGCTCGATCTTGCCGATCGCGGCCATCAGCCCGAAGGTCTTCATGTCGATCGCGTCCATCACCGCCTCGATGCCGATGCGGTGCTCCTCGACGACCTCCATGAGGGCGGCGGCGGGGTACATGCCGCGGCTGAGGCGGTCGGACTTCCAGCAGACGATCGTGTCGAAGCGGTCGGCTGCGGCATCGGCGAGCATGCGCTGGAACTCGGGGCGGCTCTTGGACCAGCCGCGCCCGACCTCCTGGTAGCGCGCGGTGATGGCGTAGCCGCGCTCCGCGCAGTAGCTCTCCATGTCGGACAACTGCTCGGCGATGGAGGTCTTGTCGTCCTCGGCCTGGCTCTTGTCGGAGACGCGCGCGTAGATGGCGGCGCGGCGCGTCTCGGGCTTCTGCTGTGGCTTCGTTCGCGGCATGGGTTTGCTCCTCCCCGGAAACAGAACGACCCGCCACCTGCCGGGGCGGGTCCGCGAGCGGTAGCATGCTGCTCGCGTCGCCTGTTCCAGCAGGCGGCGCCACGGCCCGGGGCGTTTCAGCGCCGCCGGGCCACCTCGTCCTCCTCAGCGTAGCGGGGCTGCGGCGAGGCGGTCAAAGCCCCGCCGGTCGCCTTCCTACCGGACCTCCGCGCGCTCCTCCTCGGCTGACCGCGAGGCCGCGCGGGTCGCGTGGTCGAGGAGGAGCGCGGCGAGGCGGCGCAGGCGCGCCTCGGCGTCGGGGACGGGCCGGTACCGGATGGCGACGACGCGCGGCTCCGGGCCACTCTCGTGGCCGCGCCTCGTGCGCTTCCGCTGCTTCGTCGTTCGCATCTCGTCCGGCCTCGCGTGCCCGTTCCACGGGAAGAATGTGACGGGCGGGAGCGTCGGTGGTAATCCCCTGGAAGGGGACTTCTTCGGTGATACCTGGGGCCCTCGCTCGCCTGTCTCTTCCCGCTCACGGCGCTGGTGACTGCGATCGAGTCTGGGGATGCGGCGGTCGCGGCGGAATGCCCTATAGGGGAGGGCACTCGTGGCCCCCCTTATCCGACACGGGCGGCGATGTGCGGCTCGCGGTGTGGTAGCCGTGTAAGGGGAAACGACGTTGGTCAGGGAATGGGGCAGTGCCGAGAACCCCAGTGATTCCAGGGGGAAACGGCCCCTACAGGACGTGGCGGACGGAGAATCCGTGTCCGGGTCGTATTCCACGGCCATGTTCCAGAAACCCCGACAAATGGGGCATTTGCCACAACGCGAGGGCCGGGGCGATGTTCCAGAAACCCCGCGAAATGGGGCATTCGGGAACGTGGGCGCAGGCGGCACGGCTACCGCCTCGTTGGCGATGCGTCCAGCCCTCTCCCGCCTCGGGACCCGGTCTCGGGCGGCGCGAACGGTGTCATGGGTGTGTACAGGGAAACGACGTTGGTTCCGAGAGACGGAACTCCCCGAAAACATAGCTGGGTCAAGGGGAAACGCCCCTATCGGACGTGATGGCGAACGAATCCGGTGTCAGGGCGTATTCCGGCCGACTCCGCCGAAAGTTCCGTCGGACGGAACCCCGAATTCGAGCGTGAGATGCGCGGGTGCGCCGGGCGAACGGTCCCACGGGAGTTGGAACAGCCCGTGGCGACAGGCTCAGGCTCATGGCGCTCCGGGAGTTGAGTGTGTGTCGCGGCGGTCGTCGCGGCTGGATGCCTCGGCGTCGGGAGGGCGCTCGTGCCCCGGCCTTGTGGCGGGCGCGAACGGTGTAATGGGTGCGTACAGGGAATCGACTTTGGCCCCACGGTGGAAGGTCTCCAAAGAACAAGGCGGGTCAAGGGAGACGCCTCTACGGGACGTGGGACGTAGGAACTCTCCTGCCAGGGCATGTTCCAGTGCCGGACCCGGCGAGTTGGGCGCTGAGCGCCCACAGTGGGAGGTCCAGCCGGGCAGTGGAGAACGCAGGCCATCACCGCCCCATGCAGTAATGTGCAACGTGACCCTCGCACCGCGCCCACGCCGGGAGGCTGCGAAGGCGACGCCGCCCACCGAATGTGTGGGCGTGACCCGCTCAGTTCGAGGCTGAGCGAAAGCAGGTGAGAGCACATGGCAGCGGACGAACTCAGGATCTGGGCGCTGGGCGAGGAGCGCGATGTCGAGGCGGTCCCAAGCGTGGCGGGCGTGAACCTGGAGGACATCCTCGAAGAGACGCTCGTCCGGCGCCCGGAGATGCTGGAGGCCGGGCTCCACCTCGTGGGGCGCCAGACGCCCACCGAGGGCGGCCCGCTGGACTTGCTGGGCGTCGACGCTGGCGGGCGGCTGGTCGTGTATGAACTGAAGCGCGAGAAGCTCACCCGCGAAGCGGTGACGCAGTGCATCGATTACGCCGCCGCGCTGAGCGCTCGAACCCCGGCCCAGATCGGAGAACTCATCTCGGACCACTCCGGACAACGAGGGGTCGGGAAGATCGAGGACTTCGAGGCGTGGTACCAGGAGTGGTTTGCGGAGAACGAACTGAGTGACCTCTTGCCGCCGAGACTTGTGCTCGTGGGGCTTGGCGTGGATGAACGGGCCGAGCAGATGGCGCGCTTCCTCCACGACGGTGGCATCGACATTTCCGTGCTGACGTTCTTCGGCTTTCACCTCGAGGGTCGCACGCTGCTCGCACGCCAAATTGAGATCGAGCGTGAGGGGACGGCGGCGGCGGGGCGTCGAACGATCGGTCAGAGCGCAGCCGAGCGGCGCTTGGCGCTCGAATCGAGACTGACCGAGAAGGGGTTGGAGGTTCTCTTCGGCGAGGTCGCCAGCAAGCTGCGTGCGGCACTCCCCGAGTCAACGCAGCGGGCGGGCTCCTGGGGGATCAGCTTCAGCCTGGCCTCTGGTGGAGGCCGACGGCGCTTCTGCCACCTCTGGGTTGCGGAGGTGGGCGTTCGGTTGGAGTGGTTTCCGCATCCCGAGAGCTACGACGTTGCTGCGCTCGGCACGCTGAGGTCTGAAGCCGAACGCTGCGGCTGGCGGCCAACGAATCTTGGCTATGCTCTCGACATTCCCGACGAGGCGACGTGGAACGGGTGCCGCGAAGGCGTAGACCAGTTCATCGTGACTGCGCGGGAGTCCTGGAACCCGATGCCAACCGACTCGGTTGAGAGCTTTCGCGAGCGGGTGTGGTCGTACCTTCAAGCTGTTCCCAGCGGGAAGGTGGTGACGTACGGACAGGTAGCCAGGGCGTTAGGCGTTCCCGTTGCGGCGCAGGCGGTGGGCGGAGCCTTGCGCGTCCTTCCCGACGAGACCGACGTGCCCTGGCATCGCGTGGTGAGTGTGGGAGGCGAACTGAACGCGACCGAGAATAGGGAACAGCGCAGGAGACTTGAGGACGAAGGGGTCAGTTTCGGCGGCGACGATCTTGTCGACCTCGAAGAGCACCAGTGGCGTGAGTGAATTCACGCTGGACGCTCGATGCCGTGCGGGTCGCCTGCGGCTGAGGTGATACAGCGTAGACGGGCCCCTGGCCTCGGACTAGCTGCGCTTCTTGGAGCCGCCCTGCTGCCGGCCTGCGGAGGCGCCCAGCCCCCGGCACCTCCG
>VYDD01000389.1 GCA_009843625.1 Gammaproteobacteria bacterium
GCCGTACTCGAGCAGCAGCCGCATCGCCTTCTCGTCGGTGCCGTGGGCCGCGCGCCAGAAGGGGGACGCGCCCCACATGTTCACGCTCAACTGGGCGAAATTGTACTCCAGGTACCAGAGATGGCGGTCCAGCTGCACGTTGGGATCGGCGCCCGCGTCCAGCAGCGCCTCCATCACCTCAAGGTGTGTGGCCTCCTGCTGCTTGAAGGCCTGCTGCTGGGGGTAGCGCGTCTTGGGGGCGTACTGGGTGTTGATGACGGCGAAGAGCGGGGTCGCCCCGGAGAGGTCGGCCAGCCTGGGGTCGGCGCCGCGCTCGAGGAGCTCGAGCATCAGGTCGAAGTGCCCGTTGATGGCCGCGATCAGGAGCGGGCTGTTCCTCTCGCCCCCGCTCACCTGGTTGACGTCGGCGCCCGCGTCGAGGAGGGCGTGGACCACGTCGCGGAAGCCGTCGCGGCTGGCGTGCAGCAGCGCGGTCAGCCCGCCCTGGTTCCCCACCATTTCGTGGTACGAGAGCGCGTTGGTCTGGAGCAGGGCGAGCTGGTTCTCCGTCATCTCCTGGTCGGTGGCCTTGCCGATGATCTCCTCGGGAGAAAGCGCCTGCACCCGCCACGCCGCCTCCGACGCCGCCTGTACCTGCTGCGGCGTGGGAGCCCACAGGCCCGGGTTGTCGGACTGCGCCCGGAACGACTCGAGCACCTCGTTGCGGGCCGCTCTGGCCGCCCTGTCCACCGCGTAGCGGGTGGGCATGTGCAGCACGTTTTCGGTCAGCGATACGTCCGCGCCGAGCTCGACCAGGGTGTTTACGGCCACCAGCCGGTTGAAGCCGGCCGCGAAGATCAGCGGCGTCTGGCCCCACTGGTGGTCGCGCGCGTCGACCTCCGCCCCGCCGGCCGCCAAGGTCCGGATCGCCTCGCCGCTGCCGGCCTTGGCCGCCAGGTGCATCGGGGTTACCCCGGTGCGCGAGGTCGCCACCGCCGGATCGGCCCCGGCTTCCACCAGTTGCCCGATCACTTCGGCGTGCCCGCCGCGGGCCGCCATGTGCATCGGGGTGTAGGCGTCGTTGCGGGTCAGCGGAGCCAGGTTGGCACCCGCGTAGATCAGCACGCGGGCCACGGCGGCGTCCCCGTTGTCGGCGGCCCAGTGCAGCGCGGTCAGGCCGTCGCTCTGGGGGGCGTTCACGTCGGCGCCGCTCCTGAGCAGCTCCCTCACCTCGTCCAGGTCTCCGCGCATGGCCGCGTCGGCCACGGGCGAGTCGGGGGGAGTCGCAGCGGTCGCGACCAGCAGCACGAGCAGCGCCGCAACCACGTCAAGGCGGGGGCGCGCACTTCTTCTTCCGTCCTTCATCTCGCCTCCGGCTATTTCCTGGATGCGGCCCCCCGCGGGCGAAGGGCCGATCCGAGTTCGTCAGCTGCCGCTGGCCTGCTCCACCATCGAGGTCGGCATGGACAGGGCGAATTCCCCGGTGCTGTTGCCGAAGCCGTCCATGTCGTCGAGGCCGAGCGCGTGCAGCAGGGTGAGCATTGCGTTGGCCAGCGGGGTTCCGTCCGGCGCCTTCAGGTGCAGGCCACCCTCCAGCCGTCCATTGGCCCCGCCCAGCGCGATGAAGGGCACCCGCTTGTGGTTGTGCAGGTTGGGGTCGCCCATCGCCGATCCGTAGAGGATCATGCTCTTGTCGAGCAGGTTCGAGTCGCCCTCCTCGATGCCCTTCAGCTTCTCCAGGAAGTAGGGAAGCGTACTCACGTGGTAGCGGTTGATGAGGTTGAACTCCGACACCGCCTCCGGGTTGCCACCGTGGTGCGAGGCAGGGTGGAAGGGCTTGTCGGTGCCGCTCTCGGGGAAGACCCGCGCCGAGGAGTCGCGCCCCATCTTGAAGGAGAAGACGCGCGTCATGTCGGACTGGAAAGCGAGCGCCTGCACGTCCCACATCTGCTCGACGTGCTCGCGGAAGGAATCCGGCACCCCGGCCGGGGCCTCGGGCAGTTCCCGCGCCTCGCCGCTCCGGTTCTGCGCCTCGGTCATCTCGATGCGCCGCTCGAGCTCGCGGATGTTGTCCATGTAGCGGTCGAGGCGGGCCCGGTCCTCCAGCCCCAGTTCCGTCTTGAGGCGCGCGGCCCGTGCGGCCACCCAGTCCAGGATGCTCCGGTTCTCACGCCGGCGCGCCACGCGATCCTCCGGGGTGCTGCCGGCTCCGAAGAGCTGGTCGAAGGCCACCCGCGGATCGCGGATGACGGGGAGCGGCTCGGTGGGGGAGGCCCAGCTGATCGAGTCGGTGTACACGCAGGTGTAGCCGTACGCGCAGCCGCCCGACTGGTCCACGTTCTCGATGCAGAGCTGCATCGACGGAATCGGGGTGTCCTGGCCGAAGCGCTGGGCGTACAGCTGGTCCATCGACGTGCCGATGTACACGTCCGAGCCCTCGGTCTGCCTCGGGTGCGCCTGGGTCAGGTAGACGGCGCTGGTGCGGAAGTGGTCGCCCCCGATCTCCTTGGGCTGGAACGCTTCCGCCATCTGGCAGTCCGTGTTCGACACGATGGTGAGGTAGTCGCGGTACGGCTCGAGGGAACTCAGGGCGCTGGTGCTCAGGTCGAAGTTCCGGCCGATCTGCGCCGGCGACCACAGGTGCTGGGTCGCGCCCCAGTCGTTGGAGCCCGCCGCGCCGTGCACCATCTCGATGCCGACCAGACGCGTCTTGTCGACCGCGGCCTGTACTTCCCGCCAGCGGCCACCCGCGGGAATCATGGCGTCCAGAAGCGGCAGTCCCACCGCCACGCCTGCGGCTCCGCGCAGGAATGTCCGTCGCGGGATGTGCTTGCCCGTGATGAAGTTCATCGTCCAGCCCTCCAGAGGGAGTCAGTCCATGCCAACCATGCATAATAACCAGCGCTGGCCCCCGGCACCATCAGCCGGGAGCCGCGCCGCGGTGCTCTCATTCGAGCCCCACCCTGGTCCTCCGCGTGCCGTCGCCGGCGTACGGGGAGCGGTCCTTCCTCATTGACATCCGAGTCGTTCTCCGCGTTCGCTCACCCGCCCAGGTTCGGGTTGCGGTTCACCTCGTTCTCGGCGATGGGGAAGCAGGTCGCCGTCGGGGCTTCCGCGAAGAGGGGAGACAGCTCCTCCCACGGCGGGAAGGGAGCCTCGCCCGGTGAACCGTCCGCAGCCCACCGGCGCAGGTCGACCAGACGGCGGCCCTCGAGCAGCCCCTCGATCATGCGTTCGGTCTTCAGCGCCGTCCACGCCGCCTCCAGGCTCATGGCGTCCCAGGGCGCCAGCGGCTCCCCGGTGTTGTCGCTGATGTACATCGAGCGCACCTGGTTGATGAGTTCCATGCCCCCCGCGTAGTTGCCGTCGCGCAGCATTCCCTCAGCCCGGTACAGAAGCATCTCCGTCCCGGTGCCGAGGTGGATCGGAGTCTCCGGATCCAGCCAGGTGAAGTTGCTCCACGGCACCTGGCCGAAGCCCTGCAACGAAGCGTTGGCGAAGGGCTGGTCGGGGATCCTGTGCCACGCCACCCGGGGATCCCCGGATTCCGCGTAATACCCGGTGCCGGGGATGGTCACGGGAAGATCGCTGGCCTCGAGCGGCAGCAGCGAGCGGATATTGGACGGGGCCTGTTCACCGAAGAAGGTGAAAAGGAGCGTGAACTGCCGGTAGGGCTCGTCGGCGTTGGCCCATCCGACCCTGCTGCGCGTGTTGAAGAAATTCGGATCCGGTTGCACCGCGAACACGAAGTCGGGAGGTACCTGGGCGGCATCGCTCAGGGCGCCTCCCCAGTCGCCCTTGGCCACCCGGACCTGCGCGCGCCCTGCGTAAGCCGCGTTGCTCTGCGTGGAATTGGCGGCCGCACCCAGTGCCGACGTGAAGTGCTGCTCCGCGTTGTCGAGAGCCGCGCTGGGGGGCTGGGGTGCGCCTGCGGCCTCCAGCCACTGGCACCAGTTCTCGCCCAGAATACGGTAGGTGTAGCCGGCCCAGATGTGCGCCTGGGCCAGGTTTTCACCCGTCACACCCCTCTCCAGCGCGCTCTTCGCGATGAAGAGCGCCTGCTGCACGTTGTTCCAGTCTCCGTTCACGTCCTCGGGCGGGAGCGAGCCTCCCTGAATGCGCGGGCTGTGGGAGTTGGTATCGCCCCCGGGGAAGAGCACGCGCGTGATGATGGAGTTGGTGTAGAAGACGAAGTTCGCGGTCTCGAGCACCATGCGCTCGGCCCCGCGAACCAGCGCCGCGTGCGAGGTTTCGTCGTCGAGGAACTTGTCCTGCACCGGGCCGGGATTGGTCACTTCGCAAGCGCCCGCGAACGCCACCAGGAGGAGGGCGCCAGCCGTCAGTCGTCTGTTGGTCGTGGTCATCGTCCGCCCTCCTCTAGAACTGGATCCGGAGCGAGGCCCGGAAGCTGATGGGAGTCGGGTTGCGGGCCGCGATGGCCTGCCCGAGGTCCACTCCTCCCTGGTTGCCGCGCATCTCGGGATCGAGATAGGGCATCCTCTTCCAGGTATAGGAGTTGTTGAGCGCGAGCGTCAGCAGCGCGCTGCTGATGCGGTCCGGGAACGCGAAGTCCACCGGCACCTGGGCGCTCAGGCTGCGCAGCCGGAAGAAGTCGGCGTCCCAGGTGAGGTAGCCGGAGTCGATCAGACTCGGCGTGCAGCGGGCCCGCCAGAGCGCAGGGGTGCTGTCCAGGAGCGTGATGTTGGTGTTGTTGGCCTTGTCCTCGTAGTAGGGCCAGCAGAGGGGCATCTTGCCGCCGCGGCTGATGCCGCCCGGGTGCACGTTGGAGTCGCGCAGGAAGTGGCCGCCCTTGAACTCGCCGGCCGCCGAGATGTAAATCCCGCCCGGGAGACGCAGGCTCGTGCTGGGACCGATGTTGTGGGTCGGGAAGTTGGGGCCGTAGATGTGGTTCCGCTCGCGGATCGGGTCCGCGATCTCGTCGGGATTGGAGATGTAGTCGTCACGCACCACCGGAACCGGCTCCCCCTCGATGATCCAGGTTCCCTGGCTGGCATGGAACGCCTGCGCGCCGCCCAGGTCGAGCACTTCGGATTTGTTGGTGGAGATGTTGAGTCCGAGGTTCAACTCGTAGTTGGCGCTCCGGTAGGGCGTGGTGTTGATCGACACCTCGAAGCCCTCGTTCTTCAACTCCCCGATGTTCTGAAGCTGGCTCGACTGGAAGCCGTTGGACGGGATCTGCAGCACCGCGAAGAGCGCATCGGTGGTCCGCTGGTAATAGTAGGTGAAGTCGATCGCCACCCGATCGTCGACGAAGGAGGCGTCGAACCCCCCTTCCAGCTCGGTGGTGACCTCGGGACCCAGATCCGGATTGCCCAGGTTCTGGGGCAGGAAGGCGGGCCGGTCGTTCAGGCCCGCGGCCTCCCAGGTGCGCACCGCATCGAACGCGCCCGGCGCGCGTCCCGACCTCCCCCAGGCGGCGCGCAGCTTCAGCGAGCCCATCCCGGGATTCCAGAATTCCTCGTCGGAGAGGACCCAGGAGGCGCTGACCTTCGGATAGACCTGCAGGCCGAAGCCCTCGCCAAAGGCGCTGTTGCCGTCGACGCGGACGCCGCCGGTGATGAAGTACTTGTTGTTGATGTCGAAGACGTTCTGGAAGAAGAAGCCAGCGTTCCAGACCTTCTGCCGCGGCTCAAATCCCTGAGTCTCGGCGGCGGAGTTGACCGTGGGCTCCTCGGCGCCCGGGAAGCCCTCGCCCCAGGCCTCGACGGTGTGTTCATCGTCGCCAACCGCCTGGCCGCCCCAGGAGAAGTTGGAGCGGATCCCGTCCATCAGGTTGAAGCTGTAGGTGCCGACGTAGTCGAAGGTGATGAGGCGGTTCTGCCAGTGGTGGTTGAGCAGCGCGCCCCGGGGACGGAAGCGGAAGCCGAAGGGGCGCAGGTTGCGCGAGTCCTGCTGCAGCCAGTCGTACCCCAGGGTGAAACGATTGGTAAGATCCGCTATCGGCGTGTAGGTGAAGGTGCCGCCCGTGGTGAAGCGGTCGATGGTATGGCGGATATCGAAAGCGAGCACGCTGGCCGCGATCACATCGGGAGAGTCGTCGGTGAAGTAGTTGGCCTTGCCCCGGTACACGTTGTGCCCCAGCCCCTGCGCGTTGCTCTGGGAGAGCTGCTGGGCGGACTCGGTGGAGTACGATGTGTTCCACTGGATCTGGAAGTTGGGAAGCGGCGTGAAGGTGAAGTTTCCGCGCGTGATCCACTCGCTGCTGAACTCGTTGGGCAGGTAACCCTCCTGGTCGGAGAAGGAACCCGAGACGAAGTACTGCAGGTTCTCCAGCCCGCCGCGCACCGATGTCATGTAGTGCTGGTTGTGGCCCGTCTTGAGAAAGGGCTCCATGCGCAGGTAGGGGAAGGGGGAGTCCGGATAGTTGCCGAACTTGCGGCTCCATACCGCGCCCTGCTGGCTCTCCATCGTCCATTGGGGCGCCCCCACGGATCCGCGCTTGGTGAAGATCTGGATGACGCCGGCGGACGCCTCGGTGCCGTACAGCGTGGTTGCCGCCGACCCCTTGATGATCTCGATGCGCTCGATGTCGTTGGGGTTGATCGAGTTGAGCGGCGTCTTCGAGGTGTTGGACCCGCGGATGCCGCGGTGGTCCGGGGCCGCCACGTGGGCCAGCGGCTCGCTGCGCATGCGTACCCCGTCGATGTAGATGATGGGGTTGTTGCTCATCGAGACGCTCGAGTTGCCCCGCAGGCGGATCGCGGGAGCCACACCCAGCTCTCCGCCGGTGGCGCTCAGGTCGAGGCCGGGAGCCGCGCCCTGGAGCAGATCCACCATCTGCACCGGCTTGTCGGGCAGCTCGGTCACGTTGATCTGCGCGATCGAGTTGCCGATCTCGCGCCGGCGGGCTGCGCCGGCGGTACCGGTGACCACGATCTCGTCGAGACCGAGGGCGAGTTCCTCGAGCACGAAGTCGGCGGTGACGGTCTCACCCGCGCCCACCGTCACCTCCTGCTCGGCGGAGCCGAGGCCGATGCGCTCGGCGCGCACCAGGTAGGTTCCCGGCGGAACATTGATGATGAGGTAGCGCCCGTTGGCACGGGAAAGCCCGCCGAGCGCCTGATCCGGAAGGTAGACCTGCGCCTCCGAGACGGGTCCGCCGGAACTCGATTCCGTTACGACCCCGGTAATGCGGCCGTTCTCCTGCGCCTCGAGCGGAGGCGCGAGGAAGAGAGCCAGCACACCCGCAGCCAGCAGCGTGGTTCGCCAGGGTGATTGCATGGTGCGTGTCCTCCTGTGGGGGTTCCGTGGCAGATACTCCATATCGTCATCCTCCGCCGCACGATGATGCTGCTCACCCGGATGAACTCCGCATGCCCGGGGGGAGCCCGCTGGCGCCAGCGCGCCGCTGCATCCTGAATGGAAGCGGGCCGAGGTCCCGGCGCACCGGGACTTCTGCCCAACGGACAGACTACGGTCCGGGTTTCCGGGTGTCAAAAGGGTGCGTCCAAGCCGCCGCTATCCCCCGACGATGGTGGCCTGCTCCACGTAGTCGAGTTCGGGGAAGTTCTCGGTCAGGTAGGCGTTGCCGCTGGCGGAGATATTCTGCTGCAGCGGCCCGTTGCCCATCGGTGCAGCTTCTCCGTAACCGGAGTAGATGTTGTCCACGACGTCCATCCCCTCGACCACCTGCCCGACGGGAGCGAATCCCATCCCGTCCAGGTTGGTGTTGTCCACCAGGTTGATGAACACCTGGGTGGTGCGCGAGTTGGGCAGCGAGGTGGCCGCAAAGCTGAGGTAGCCCCGCAGGTTGCTCTGTGTTACCGGGTCGTCGGGTATGGGATGGTTGCGCCAGGCGGCGGTGACGTACGGATCCGCGTGCATGCCGAACTGGGCCATGAACCCCTCAATCACGCGGAAGAAGCGGGCGTCGTCGAAGTACCCGTTCTTGACCAGCACGTAGAAGCGGTCGGCGCCGTTCGGGGCCCACGCGCGGTTCACCTCCACCACGAACACGCCTTCATTGGTCTGGAAGCGGGCGCGGTACACATCGGGTGCGGTTTCGGCGAGTTCGGCGGGTCTCATCAGCGGGTTGGTCACGTCGGGTCCCTCCGTTTCTTCGCTTGCGTCGCCGGCACATCCCAAAAGGAGCGTCAGCGCCAGGATCGGAGCGCTCAGCCTGATGCGCGCGGTCAAGGCCGTAACGTAGGTCATGTTCCTTCCCCATGCGGTGGTCATCGTGTGTTGCTCGGGAGGTCGGTCCATCCCCGGATTCAAGGCTTCCATGATGAACGGGCGCGGGACGGACCCTTCCGCCGAGGGCCGAAGATAGCCCGGGCGCGGAACTCGTGCGAGTTCGCGGAACGTTCCCCTTGCCCGTGGACTCCCCCGTCGGCTACGGTGGAGGCTGGCGCTTCGGTGCCCTCCAAGCCTGGTTTTATCCACAGAATTATCCACTATGGACCCGAAAATATGTCATTTGTCCACACCGGAGAGGCGCCGCGCTTCTCGCATGAGAAGATGCAGAAGGTCAATCTCTTTGAAACACGGCAGATGTTCTGCGACATCTACTGTCTCGAACCGGGGCAGGAGCAGAAGGTCCATGCGCATGCCGGGGCCACCAAATTCTACTATGTGATCGAGGGCGAGGCGCTCGTTACGATCGGTGACGAAACGCGCCGGCTGGCGGCGGGAGGACTGGCGTGGTCTGCGCCGGATGAGCCCCATGGGGTGCGCAACGGAAGCGAGGAACGGCTGATTCTCCTGGTGTCGATGGCTCCCAACCCCAACGCGCCGTAGGATCGATTTCGGAGGGCAGAGCGGGAATAGATCGGAGGTGAACCGATGAGATTGGAGACTGGAATTCGGCGCGTAATCGGGGGCGGTCTGCCAACGCTTTTCGGCGCGGCGGCGCTGATAGTGGCTGCCGGACAGTCGGCGGCCCAGGACGCGGACAGGCCGCGGGCGCGCGATCTCGGGGTTCCGTTCGACGGCACCCCCGGTCCGCTGAACGCCATCACGGACGTGCCCGGGGTCACGGTGGGGCACACCACCATCATCCGCGGGAGCGGCCCGCTGGTGGTGGGGGAGGGGCCGGTGCGCACGGGCGTAACGGCGATCTGGCCCCGCGGCAATGACGACCCGGCGCCCGTGTTCGCGGCGTGGTTCTCGCTCAACGGGGACGGCGAGATGACCGGCACCACCTGGGTGCTGGATTCGGTGCTCATGGAGGGGCCGGTCATGTTCAC
>VYDD01000399.1:0-4562 GCA_009843625.1 Gammaproteobacteria bacterium
CCGCTGGGGTCGGAGATCGGCACGGAGCCGTTCACGGACGAGGCAGTCTCGGCGATGACGGCCGAACTCGAGTCAGACCCACCGCAGCCGTTTGATTTGGCACGGCGCATCCGCGTCTTCAGCTCGAAGGTGCGATACGTGGAGCTAAAGGTCTTCAACGCCCGCATAGGCGAGCGAAGGGTCAAGCTGTCCTCCGAACTACTTGGAATCGTGGACGACGACTTGAAGCGCCGTGTGGCGGGCGAACTCCGGGCACCGTCGGAATTGCTGGGCACGTTCCGGGTCGGCGTGGAGACGGCGAAAGGGATCCGCGAACAAGATGTGGACTCCAAGTGGTTCCAGGGCGAGCGGAAGCGTATCGAGGATGAGTACACGTTCCTCATCTCGAATTATGGGCGCCTCGTGTTTCGAACCGAATGGGACGCCTTCAAGGCGGAAACCGAACGTCTGGAACGCAATCTCACGGCATATCGGGAAGCTCTCCTGGCGGCGGCGGACGCAGCACGGGAGAATTTCGTCGCACGCCTCGTCGAAGAATTCTTGCCCAACTTGCGAAGAAATCCTCCTAGGAATCTTGCGAGATTCACGCGGGGCGGTCCTCCGAGTGAGGAGGATCTTCGATCATATCTTGACACCTGGGTTGGCGAGCTGGTGTCCAAGGTGTTAGACGTCGCGCCGCCGCGGGTGCATGTCGTTTGCAAGGACGTGGCTCCGGAGTCTGTGAGTGACGAGGCCTTCGAACGCGGACTCCGCGCAAGCATGGCGAAGAAACGAGTCCCACATCAGATGATTGACAGCCTTTTCGAGAGCGGGGACGCCGTGCCATCCCAAGAACCGCGGGCGGGCACTCCTCTCGGATCGTCCGCTTGAAATCACGACGCTCACAAGAACCCGAGGGAGTAACCGGTTGAATTCAAACGCGGTGCTGGATCGGCTCGTCGAGAGCGGACTCGCCCGACCGGTCGCGGCGGGTCCCGGGGTCAACCGCTCGGCGGCCGTCAACAGCATCGAGATCGCGGTCGGGGAACGAAACACCGACACGTTCCTTCGGGCGCGGTGGCGGGAGCGTGTCGGGAACACACCCCGATCCTACCTCCTCCTGACCGACGATCCGGAACGGTCGGGGCGCGTACGGGTGCTGGGACCCTCGTCGGCGAATGCGCCGATCCGGTCGGTCGACGCCGCGCTGCTGGCCGATTCGCTCCAAGAGATCTCGACGCTTTCGGCGCTGGATGCCGTGCGGCGGCTGGCCGACGACCTCGGGCGTATCGGCGGCGATGGACTCACGTTCAACGGCGTGCTCACGCGGCATACTCTGGAACATCGGTTCCGCAACGATGGTGCGCGGTGGGCGGCAGCATCGAGTCGGGTGGAAGATGTCGCTCCATCGGACGACTGGCGCCGGCTGCTCGGCAAGCTCGGCTACTCCGTCGAGCAGCTCCCCCTCCGTGGACACTTGGCTCGCTACGAGGGGAGACCTGCCGTGTTGGTCCACCCGAAGCGGACCGCTCGTGACTTTGCCCGCCTCGACCGGGACGGTCGCCCCCCTGAAGGCGTGCTCCTGTCCGACTGCGCCGAACACCGCGTGCCGTACGGGATTCTAGCCCAGGGCGGACGGCTTCGGCTCTTCGACGCCGAGTCCGCGTCGCCGGCGAGCGAGTGGTTGGAGATCGACGCCCGCCTGCTGGGGACTGATCGGCTTCCCTTCCTCGCGTTGGTGGCGCCGTCCTACCTGGCGGAAGGCGGCTTCGCGCGTTTGCGGGAAGAGGCCCAGACGTTTGGCGTCGGCCTGAGCAAGCGGCTTGATCGCACAATCCGCCAAGAAGCCCTCCCCGCGCTCGCGTCGGGGATGGAACGATGGGGGAAACTCCGTGGGATGGACCTGTCCGACGACGGCGTGCGCGTCGAACTGGAACGAGCGGCTCTTACGCTGGTCTTCCGCCTCATCTTCGTGCTCTTCGGTGAGAGCGCGGGGCACCTTCCGATGAGGAACCGGGTCTACGAGAGGGCTTCGCTTTCCGCGCTCGTGCGGGAAGCCTACGAAACCATGCCGCAATTGAGTCCTGCCTCTTCCGCCCTCTGGACCGCGTTCACGCGGCTCGTGCAGGCGCTCCGAGTAGGGAATCCGGCATGGGAGATGCCGCCCTACAACGGCGCGCTCTTCGCAGCCGACGATTTCGACGGCGCCGAGTTGCTCGAGCAGATGGTTGTGCCGGACCCCGACTTCGCGCGCGTGCTGGTGGCGATCGGTCAGGATGATGAGACAACCCGAGGCGCGGACTTTTCGACGCTCGACATCTCCCACATCGGCCACACCTACGAATCGCTGCTCAGCCTCAGGCTGTCGCTGGCCCGTCAGCCGTTGAGGTATGACGCGCGGGAGGATCGTTACGTCGCCGTCCAAACAGGCGAGGACTCCGAAGTCGAGACGGGCGGGCTCCTTTGGCAGACTCACGAGGGCGGACGCAAGGCGGGCGGAGTCTACTACACGCCCGTCGACATCGTTCGCCACCTCGTGAAGGGAGCCGTACTTCCGGCGTACGAACGACATCTTGCGTCCGTCGAGAAGACCGCTGAGACCGATCCGGCCGCGGCAGCCCGCGAACTCCTCTCTTTCGCGGTCGTGGATCCGGCCTGTGGAAGCGCACACTTTCTCGTCCAAGTGGCCGAGACGCTGGCCGAAGAGACCGTCCGTTTCCTGGCGAAACATCCGCTACCGGATCTGGCGGAAGAGGTGGATCGGCTGCGCGATGGCGCCGAGCCAGGTGCGGAGATCGACGATGTGGCGCTTCTACGCAGGCTAATCGTCAAGCGCTGCGTGTTCGGCGTCGACCGGAGCCGAATGGGGACGGAAGTGGCGATCCTGTCGCTATGGCTCGCCTCGTTCGTCCCGGGCATGTCGCTCGCGTACCTGAACCGGAACATCGTCGTGGGCGACTCGCTGATCGGCGTAGGCGATGCGGGCCGAGTCTTGGAGGAGGGCGGCCTCTTCACGGACATCCTCCGGGAGCAGTTGCAGAGGGCTTCGGAGGCTGTCGCCCGGATGACCGAGATCCACGACCGAACGCCCGAGGAGGTTGCTCAGAGTAAGCGGGCCGATGAGGAGGCGACGGTCGCCACGACCGGGCTCAAGCGCCTGTTCGACCTCTGGACTGCGGAGCAATTCCAACTCACCGGCGCCCGAGAGTATGCCGGACTTCACCCCGCAGATGTGATTGCGGGGACCGGTCGCGGCGACGTGGCGCTCGTCCGGAGAGCCGGTGAGATGGCGAGAGAGCACGGCTTCCTGCACTGGCCCCTGGCCTTCCCTCAGGTATTCTCGCGGGAGCGCCCTGGGTTCGACGTGGTCGTCGGGAACCCTCCCTGGGAAGAAGTCACGATCGAGGAGTTGGCGTTCTACGGCATGTTCCTGCCGGGAGTGAACAGCCTTCGGGACGACGAGCGCTCCGCAGCCGTGACTCGGCTCGTCCGCGAGCGGCCGGAGCTGAAGGGCCAGTTCGAAGCTCGGCAAGACAGGCTAGCGATCCTGCGGGCAGCGCTCGCTGCTGGCGATTATGGGTCCATGGGTGGCGACCCAGACTTGTACAAGTACTTCTGCCTACGGTACAGAAGGCTTGTGCGGGACGGCGGCTTCACTGGCGTGGTCCTGCCGCGCACAGCCTTCAACGCAAAGGGATCCGAGGGATTCCGCGATTGGCTCTACACCGGTTCAACGGCGCACCGCGTGGACTTCCTGTTGAACCGAAGGAGGTGGATCTTCGACACGCACCCGCAATACTCCATTGCGCTCCTCGCTGCCGAACGCACGCTACCGGAGTCCCGCCATCGCGTGAGCGTTGCCGGCACGGCGACATCGCCAACTGAGTGGCGCGAGCAATCCTCCCGGGACGGGATTCGCCTGGCACCGTTGGCGTTCGGTCCAGGCTGGCAGACTCCGATTGTACGATCTCAAGAGGAGGCGAATCTCCTCGCTCGACTTAGGACGGGGAACAGATTTCCCTGCGGCGCGGCGGGGCGTTGGTCCTGTTTCCCGGTCAGAGAACTTGACGAGACGATCGACAAGAGGTTCTGGCGCGGACAGACCGAGGGTCAGCCGCTATGGAAGGGAGAGAGCTTCGACCAGTACGAGCCGAGAGGCACGGGCGAACGGCGTTGTCCGGTGACGGCCACCTTCCTCAAGAAGATCAGAAAGCCACGTCCAGGCTCCAACTCCCAGCTTGCCCCGACGCTTCCGCTCAAGGAGCGGAAGAAGGCTGTGCTTACTGAGCTTGGTCGAACGCGCCTGGCGTTTCGCGATGTCACCAACCGTACGAATTCTCGGACGATCATTGCCTGCCTGGTCCCACCCGGAGTTTTTCTGACCAACACAGCGCCGTATCTGGCCTTCGTGGGCGGCACCCCGAAGGACCAAGCGGCGTGTCTCGGCATCATGAATAGCCTGCCGTTCGACTGGCAGGCGCGGCGGTTCATCGAAATGCACGCCAACTTCTTCCTGCTCGAAGGTCTGTACGGGGGGGGGGGGGGGGGGGGGGGGGGGGGGGGGGGGGGGGGGGGGGGGGGGG
>VYDD01000399.1:4572-9170 GCA_009843625.1 Gammaproteobacteria bacterium
GTGTGTCGGCAAATACTAATCCCGCGCGTTCGCACGGGCGGGGGGGGGGTGCCTCCAAAAAGCCCCCCAACTCATACCCCCCGCACGTGTTTAACAAACCCCCCCCCCCCCGCAAAACCTTACATATCAATTATTTACATGATATTGCACGGTGCGCCGCTCGGCTCTCCGCAGTGGACGCACGGTTCTCGGCGTTCGCCGAGGCGACCGAAGTTGACGTCGGTCCGCTCAGTTCGTCCGAGCGACGACGGCTTCGGATCGAGATCGACGCCCTCGTCGCCCTCTTGTGGGACCTATCAAGCGACGATCTGCGTGTCATTCTCTCCGACTTCACGGACGATGCCGTCCCACCGTCGTACCGGACTGAGCTGTTGTCCCGTCTTGAGGAGCGTCGCTGATGGCAGAACGCCCGTCGCTCCTCGACAACCTGCTACCCGCGACGGGGCACGGCGACGGCCTCGCGTATCTTGCCGGGGATCTCGACAACAGGCACGGCCTCTCCGTCGCAACGGGATACATCAACCTGGGCGGGCTTCATCACGTGGCGGTTACCGTCAACGATGCCCGTTCCACGCGGTTGCTTCTCGGGGCCGCTCCTGGGGCGGGCCTCGGTTCCGAAGTCCCCGGCACACTCTTCGAACGAACCCTCCACGCCTTGCGTACCGAGCGCGATCTGTCCCGCTTCCCGCCCAGTCGTGCCCTTCAACGCCTCATCGGGATCGAAACATGGCTTAACCGTTCCAACGTCGAAGTTCGCAGGTACGTGAAGAAGTTCCTGCATGGAAAGGCGTACTTGTTCGGCGACGTGACCGACGCCCGTGCGGCCCTTGTCACGTCAGCCAATCTGACGGCTGCCGGCATGTGGCAGAATCTGGAACTGGGCCTCGTACACTACGACCCGATCGTCGCCGAACGGGCAGTTGAGTGGTTCGACTCGCTGTGGGAGGAGGCGACCGACTACAAGGAGGCCCTTCGGGCACTGCTGTTCCCGGACGTGAGCCTGCTCGACCCGCGCACCGTCTACCTTCGGGCCCTGCTGGAGCTATTCGCCGACGAGTTGGAGGAGGAATCTGCGCCTACATCGGAGGCGCTTCGCTTGGCCCCCTTCCAAGAAGACGGTTTCCGTCGCGCACTCAGTATCATCAAGCAACATCACGGAGTCGTCTACGCAGATGGGGTGGGAACGGGCAAGACGGAGGTCGGGCTCGCGTTTGTGGAGGAGTACGCGGTTCGGCGTGGGCAGCACGTGCTCATCGTGGTGCCTGCGCAGTTGGCGGAGCACTGGAGGAATCGACTTCACCAGACACGACTCCCGGCCCAAGTGCTGAGCTACCAGCAGTTCGCGACCGACGAGCAGCTGCTGCAGCCGACTGCGGGATCGGGGCGGCGCGCGCTTTCCAACGACAAGAATGCTTATCGTCTCGTCATCTTCGACGAAGCCCACGGGCTCCGAAACCCGGACACGACTTGGTACGCCGCGATGTCCCGCCTTCTCGGTGGCGAACAGAAGGATCTGTTGCTCCTTACGGCGACGCCGATCAATAACGGGCTGTGGGATCTGTGCCATATGGTCATGGCGTTCGCGAGACACGACCGTGCGTTCATCGCCCACGGCATCCCATCATTGCAAGATCTGTTTATCCGGGCGGGGGCCAACGAGCGCGATCCTGAGAACCTCAACCCCGACGTGCTGTTCCCGCTGGCGGACATGGTCAGCGTGCGGCGAGACCGCCGCTTCATCCAGACGCGCTACCCGGGTGCAGTATTCCCCGATGGGACGCCGGTGGCCTTCCCGACACCGCACCTCTCCACCGCCCGTTTCGACCTGGACGAAGCGTATCCGGGGCTGGTGGCCGAGATCACCGCACGCGTGAGCGCGCTGAAGATGGCGCGCTACCGCCCAAGTCATTACCGAACGGACGGGGCCGAAGAGGCGCGAGAGGCGACCCTGAGCGCCCTGCTGCAGTCCGGAATCCTGAAGCGATTCGAGTCCTGCTGGTACGCATGCCTTCTGACAGTGCAGAGAATCCTGACGGCGCACGACGCATTTCTCGAGGCTTGGGAACAGGGCTATGTGCCCGGCTCGGAGACGCTCAAGGCGGCGGCCAAAGCGGACCTGGACGAGACGGGGATGGCTCAGTGGGTCACGGCCGAGATCGAGGAGGCCGCTGACGCCGAACCGATTGAGAACTTCGTGGCCGAGTTCCGGGATGATGTGGGGCACGACCGCCAACTTCTCGCGGAAGTCCAAAGCCTCCTCGAGAGTCTGTCCCCCGGACAGGATCCGAAGCTTGCCCTACTTCGGCGCCTGCTCGACGACTCGCCGTCCGAGAAGATCGTCGTGTTCTCCACGTTCGCTGATACAATCGCGTATCTCGACGAGCATCTCTCGGAGGAAGTATCGGGCCGACAGCGCGTGACGGTGATCGGAGCCGAGACGACGCCGGACGAGCGGACGGCGCTCCTCGCCCAGTTCTGCCCCGAGACCGTCGTTCGTCCCGGGTACCAGCCACACGATGGAGAAGTCGACCTTCTGCTCAGCAACGACGTGCTCTCCGAGGGCCAGAACCTGCAGCAGGCCGCGGCGGTAATCAGCTACGACATCCCGTGGAACCCCCAGCGCATGGTCCAGCGCTACGGACGCGTGATTCGCCTGAAGAGCCCACACCGGGACGTCCACTTGACGACGATGCTCCCCGAGCCCGGCGAACTTGAGGAGATCCTTCGGCTGGAGATCGCAATCCGACGCAAGATCGTCGCTGCCCGGCCTTACGGCATGGAGGTCGATGTCGTAGACGGCATGGAAGAAGAGGTCCGTTCTTATACGAGACGCTTGGCCGATGGGGACGAGGAGCTACTCGACGAGGAGGACGATTCGTACCGATTCTCCAGCGCCGCCTTGCGGGCGGAACTCCGCCGCGAACTGGAAGAAGGCCGAGGCGAGGAGCTTCGCCGGCTCCCGTGGGGTATTGGAGCGGCCTTCCGACAGGGGGAAGGCGTGCCATCCACCGGCACCCCAGGCTTCTTCTTCGCCTGCCGAGTCAACGGAGAGCGCTATTGGCGGTACGTGGACGCAAACGGCGTCCTGACCGAATCCGCCCCAATCCTCCGTCGAATCGATCCCGGGAACGCACCGGGAATCGCCGAGCCGACGATTGATCTCGAGACTGCTTGGAGAGCTGCCGCGGCATCGATCATTACCGAACACAATGCGGACTCCGCCGTAAAGGCCGCCGAGTCGGTCGGAACGATCCAGAAGTGGGCCCTCGCCGTGCTCTCCGACCCCGACGTCGCGGTTCCGGCCAGCGCCTCCGAAGCATACGAAGCCTTGGTAGTCGGTCGAAACCAGCCGGTCCGCCGCGCGTTGGGCGAAATCAAGCGCTTGTTGGCGGACGAGCAGATCGGACGTAACGAGGCCGCCCGCCGAATCATCGGCGTCGTCGATACCTTCGGCCTACGATCCGTCACCGACGCGCCCGTCCACGACCACGTCACGGTCGACGACGTCGGCGTCGTCTGCTGGCTCGCCGTCCTCCCTTAGACTCGTGATCTCTTGCAGCAACTCCCAGTGACCGACGCTCCTGGACAGACCTTCGATGCTGCGGGCGATCCTCTCCAACTGTTTTAGCTGAGCTTGTGCAGGAGACTGCGCGGCATCCGTATGCTCGAACGACGTCACCTCGAGGATCGACTCTACCTGATGTCCGACCCGAATCGGCCAGCCACCTTCGAACTGGGCTCGCACCTGTACCGAGTTGGGTCCGAGTGCGTCCCGAAGCCCGCCATATTGTCCCCATGTCATTACGCGCTGCTCCCCCGGTGCCAGCGCAGGCACACCAGAGATCAAGGGGCCCTCCATCATCTCTTCGAATTCCTTCTTCTTGCCCGTCGGTGTTAGCCCCTGCGCAAGACGAGGTATCCGGCGGGACAGCTCGAACTTGACTCCGTAGGCCACGCCTCTCCCGATGTTCTCGATTACGAGGAGAAGCAACGTCGGGCGATCTCGATCGTGCTTAACGTATACGATGACGTGGGGGTCGGAACTGATCCTGAACAGCAAGTACGCTGCGAAAGCCGCAATGGTCGCAACAACGAGGCCCGCCACCTGAAGGCTCACATCCATCCTGTGCTCCTCCCGTCTCTCTTCTGCGGTCAGCCCGGAGCGGCTGTCGCAGGCATATCCGCACCCTTGGCTTGGTTGCACTCCGGGCACGCTACCTGACCGTTCTCCACAGTTGTCTTCCCGCCACTCGACCATGGCGTCCGATGGTCACAATGCCAGGCATCCCACCGCACCTTCTCGCCGTCGCACCGCAATCTCACTTGGCACACGCCACGATCACGGCGGTACACCGCAAGCCTCTGTTGCGGAGTGAAATTCCTCCGCGCGTCCTTCAGCGTGAGGCCGTCATGCACCGTCAGCAGATCTCGTAGCAGGAAATCCATTCGCGCTCGAATCGAGTCCTCCGAGTCGGTGCTGTGGCTGATTTTCTCCTTGTAAGAAACCCACTCCGCCTCAGCTTCATCTTCGGGGAGCCGCTCCTGCTCTCGGCGTCTGTGCTCAAAATCGATGAACCAGCTGTGTAGCAGGTCGACAC
>VYDD01000280.1 GCA_009843625.1 Gammaproteobacteria bacterium
CGAGCGAGAGGCTACGGGCTCTGTCCACGTTCGATTCTCCCGACATCGATCGAAACGGTGTCGCCCTGCACGAGCAACGTGCCCGCGGCCGGCCAGGTGCCGAGCACGGGCCCCGGGGCGTCCCAGGTCACGCGCAGCCCGGCAGTGTGCAGCCGGCGCACCGCGGAGCGCGCCGACAGGCCACGGACGTCCGGCACCACCACCTCGGTCCCCTCCCCGCTCGCCCAGGCCGCAGGCTCGGAGCCCGGGGCTTCCGCGCCGGCGAAGCGAATCACGGGGTTCTGCGGAGCGGGGCGGCGCGCCGCGTGGGCGAGCACCCGCCGGTCCACGGGCGGCTGCTGGGCGGCCAGGATGCCCTCCATGGTGGCGCGGATGACCGGGGCGGCCGCCGCTCCGCCGTAGTACACGCCCTCCGGACCGTTCAGCTTCACATACGCCAGCAATTGCGGATCCTCGGCCGGGAAGAAGCCGACGAAGGTGGCGAAATACTCGCCCTCGGCGTAGCCGCCGTCCGCGCGGTACGCGCGACTGGTGCCGCTCTTGCCCGCCACCGCGAAGGAAGTCAGGCGTGCACGGGTTCCGGTGCCCGACTCGGTGACCTCGACCAGCACCCGGCTGATGTCACGGGCCACCCCGCTTTCGACGACCCGCCGAATGAGGCGCGGGTCGGGACGCTCGATCAGCGATCCGTCGGCGGCCCGCACTTCGCGGATCAGCCTGGGTGCCATCAGGCGGCCGCCGTTGGCCAGCGCGCCATACGCCATCGCGAGCTGCAGCGGGCTGACGGAGATTTCGTAGCCGATCGCCAGGGAGACAGGTGACTGCAGGGACCAGTCCTCCGGCTTGCGCAGGACGCCCGAGGTCTCGCCCGGGATCGGCAGGCCGGTGGGCATGCCGAATCCGAAGTCGCGCAGCATCTCGTATTGCTGGCGGTCGGAAAGGCGGTCGGCCACCTTGGCGACGCCCACGTTGGACGATACCCGCAGCGCGTCGGCCAGCGTCATCAAGCCGCCCTTGGGGTGCACGTCGTTCAGGGTGCGCCCGGCGACATGCCAGGTGCCGTTGCCGATGTCGACGAGATCCTCCAGCGCTCCCACGTCGCTGGACAGAATCGCCGCCACCGTGAAGGGCTTGAGCGTCGACCCGGGCTCGTTGGCGGTATTGATGGCCGCGAGACCGGCCGCGTCGCCGTCCCGGATCGAGACGACCGCCAGGATCTCGCCGGTGGCCGGATCCGTCAAGAGGATGTCACCGCCGCTGGACCCCGTCGGTTCGATGGCTTCCTGAAGCTCCTCGCGGGCGATTTCCTGCAAGTCAACGTCGATTGTGAGCGAAACGCTGCCGCCCGGCACGGGCGGCCTGACCGGCACCGCGCGGCCCGGGAGTTCGACGCCGCTCGCGTCGAGAAGCGTCATCTCCTCACCCGGATGTCCGGTAAGGACCCCGTCGTAGGACTCCTCGATGCCCCCCGCGCCGCTTCCGTCCAGGATCCCGCCCAATACACCCGCAACCAGGTCTCCGTGCGGCCGAAAGCGCTCGTAGTCGCGTCCCAGGTATACGCCCCGGATGTCCTCCAGTCCGGCGCGCACGGTGGTTGGATAGCGGCCCGGAATGACGACCCACGCCTCATCGGAACTCGTGCGCCGCCGCGCCTCGGAAGGCGACAGGCCCAATACGGACTGGAGCGCGGAGCTCGCCTCGGCCGCGAAGCCGTTCTCGTCGCGCCTCAGTTCGCCCGGCGCCAGGCCCACTTCCACCACCTCCCGGCTCTGGGCCAGCAGGACGCCGTCCCGGTCCAGGATGGAGCCGCGGATGGACGGAACCGGGCGTGACATCTGGTGCTGTTCGGCCGACCGCTGGCGCCACTCGGCGTTCTCCACCTGCAGCATGGCGGCGCGCCCGACGACGGTGCCGGCCGATACCAGCCAGCCAATGAGGATCAGCCGCCGGGGCCATTGCGATCTTTGCGGAAGCCTCATGGGTTCACTCCCGACAGGTAGACGATTTCATCGGCGGCCGGATTGTGCATGCCCAGACGCTCGCGCGCTTCCGGGACCACCCGGCCCCGGCTCTCCAGATACTGGATCTCCCCGAGCAGGTCTTTGCGGACCGCCGACACCACCTCGATCTCCTGACCCAGATCGTGCAGCTCCTCCAGTACCTCCAAGGCTCGCATCTGGCGCCATGTGACCACGCTGAGCGAGGCCAGCAGGGCTCCTATCGCGATCGCCACCCGCTTCGAGTCGCTCATCCGTCTCACGATGTCTTCCTCCACGCGCGCAGGCGCGCGCTCCGGGCACGGGGATTCGCCGCGGTTTCAGCTGGAGCGGGCCGCACCGGACGGCGCGCGAGCGTCTCTCCAGCAGCCCGGCCGGCGCAGACGCACACCGGGAGCGCGGGGGGACAGGTGCAGTCGCGGCTCCACTCGCGGAACCGGTTCTTGACTTCGCGATCCTCGAGCGAGTGATAGGAGATCACCGCCATCCGTCCGCCCGCGTCCAGGATGTCGCGCAGGGTGTCGAGGCCTTCCCGCAGCGCACCCAGCTCGTCGTTCACCTCCAGGCGCAGCGCCTGGAAGACGCGCGCCTTGTCGCGAGGCGCCGGCGACCGTCCCATCGCGGCGCGCAACGCTCCCACGAGATCGTCGCTGACGGCAAACGGGCGCGTCCTCCGCCGCCGCACGATCCGCCGCGCCAGCCTGTGCGCCCCGCGATGCTCGCCCAGCTCCCGAAAGACACGTGCCAGATCTCCTTCGTCGTAGCTGTTGAGCACGTCGGCGGCGCTCGGCGTGCGCGCATCGCTTCCGTCCATGCGCATGTCCAGCGGCACCCCGCGGCGGAACGCGAACCCCCGCCGGTCGTGATCCAGCTGCCGCGAGCTCACGCCCAGGTCGAGCAGCACCCCGCTCACGGCGCCCTCCTCGAGTGCAGGGGCGCGCGCGGCGTGGCGGAAGTCGGAGAGAAGGAAGCGTACCCGGTCACCGAAGGGCGCGAGGGTCCGTTCGGCCTCTGCGAGCGCTCCCGGATCGCGGTCCACCGCGACCAGGTGGACCCCGGGAGCCCGCTCCAGGATCGCGCGCGCGTGCCCTCCGCCTCCCACGGTGCCGTCCACGAACAGCCCGCCGCGCTCGGGCTCGAGAAGCGCGAGCACTTCCCGCACCAGCACCGGCGTGTGATAGTCCTGGACGCCGTGATCATCGTCCGCTCGCCTCCGCACGCGCCGCTCATCCGAAGATCTTGTGCACGAACTCGGAGGCGTCGGGCGCGCCGTCCTCGAGATGCGCATCGAAGAGTCCAGGGTTCCAGATCTCGATCCGGTCCAGTGAGCCCACCACGAGCACCTCGCCTTCCAGGGAAGCCGCCTCTTGCAGCCATCCGGGAATCAGAAACCGACCGAGCTTGTCGGGCGTGACCTCGACCGCGAACGAGGTGATGCGGCGCACGAACGCGTCGGCATCGCGATCCGAGCGCCGGTATTCCATGAGGCGGTCCTGAATCGTCTCCCACGCCGCGCCGGGGAACAGGGCCAACGCGGGAGCCTGATACTGGAGCAGCACGAGAGATCCGTCCCCGGCGGCACGCCGCAGCGGAACCGGCAGACTCAGACGACCCTTGTCGTCGAGACGTTTCTCGTAGCGCCCCAGAAAGCCGTTCACGGTGGTCGATTGTGGGCTAAAGTGGATGATTGTGGAGACTGGGGGGAAACCTAAGGAGGT
Organism: Gammaproteobacteria bacterium; assembly: GCA_009843625.1. Lineage (GTDB taxonomy): Bacteria > Gemmatimonadota > Gemmatimonadetes > Longimicrobiales > Gaopeijiaceae > BD2-11. Next base: position 3,716 of record VYDD01000280.1, read on the forward strand.
CAATGGGGAACGCGCAAGCCCAGGGGGCGAACAAAACCACACCGCGGCGAACGCGGGGAGGCGCCGTCCTGAATTCAGGGCAAAAAAAAGGCGCCGCGGACGAATCCGCGGCGCCATGGCTACGAGCGGGGCGTCCTGGCGCTACTCCCCTCCCCCGCGCCGGATGATGGCGTCCTGAATGTCGACGTAGGTCTGCGCCGCGCCGAGAATCTCGGTCAGGTTGATCGAGTCCACGGTAGCGGCGTAAGCACGGCCGAGCTCAAACAGTTGGAGGGCTTGCTGGAAGATCGGCAGGGACTGGCGGGCCGAATCGATGGTGTTGGGCTCCTGGACCGAAAGGCCGTGGTTGTAGAGCGACCACCCGTGCCAGAAGTTCAATTGCGAGGCCATCTGCTCGGATACCTCGAACTCGCTCTTGGCGGTCTCGAGAATGTTGGCCGCGAAGGTGAACTGCTGAACCTGCACGCCGTCGTTGTACGCCTTCCCGAACAGCAGGTTCGCCATCATGTCCGCGGACTGTTCGCCGCGCTCCACGGCTTCCTTGAGGAACGCGATAGCCTCGTCGACCTCATCGGCCTCCAGGAGCCAGCTTCCCTGCCGGGCGGACAGGTTCGGGTAGTCCGGATCGGCTCCCTTGGCGCTCTCGAGCGCCGCAATCGCCTCTTCCAGACGGTCGTTGCGCTGCAGGGCGTCGGCCAGCCGTGACCAGAGCGAGGCCTCCTGAGGGTGCACCTGCACCGCACGCTGGGCGAAGTCGACGGCGTCCGCATCGCCGAGCTGCATGTAGGCGGCGATGACGTTGGACAACTGGGCGGGCGTGGTCTCCGCGCCACGGTCGTCGAAGACGCGGGTATACGCTTCGATGGCCCTCCGGTAAAGCATCTCGACCTCGGCGTTGGGTTCGCTCTGGCCCTCCATCGCGCGGCCTGCGGCCGTGAAGGCAAAGCCGCCCAGTTGCTGCCACAGGTCGACGTTGGTGTCATCCATGGCGATGCCCTCCTCGATGAGGGTCATCGCGCCCCTTGGATTTCCTGCGGTCGCGAGCTCGTACGCCACGTTCATGCGAACGGCCGCGTTACCCGGGTTGAGTTCGAGATAAGCGGAGTAGTGCTGCAGGGACTCGTCATCCATGCCGAATTCGGCGGAGAGCATCCCGGCGAACTGGAGCGCGTTCTCGTTGAAGGGGTTGAGGTCGAGCACGCGCATCATTTCGTCCAGACCTTCCTGACGATCACCCAACTCCATCACGGCTCGGGCGCGGGCGTAACGCGAACCCTCCGAACTGGGGTTGCCCTCGATCGCCCGGTCGCAGTTCTGGAGGGCGTTGGCCCACTGCTGGCTGCCGAAGTACTCCTGGCAGATGGCCGCAAAGCGCAACTGCTCCACGTATCCGTCGAAAACGCCGAAGATGTGTTGCGCGGCGAGTTCGTCGCCATCGTCATCCGGAACGGTGAAATCGTCTACCGTGAAGGTCTCTCCGGATGCCACGCTCACGAACTGGATGTCCATGATGGTCCAGTCGTCCCGTCCCTCCGTGTAGTTCGCGCACATGACCAGCTCGGCGTTGATCTGGGTCGCGAGCTGGCGCGAGCGGATGCAGTTCAGGTCGTCGCGGTCGATGTCGAACTGACGCATGGCGTCGCGGATTTCGTTGCGCTCGACCGGCTCGTGGGTGGGCAGCTGGTTGATGAGGTCGCGAAGCTCTTCGGCCACGTCCTCTCCGAAGCCCCGGCCGGTGTCCTCTCCCGGGAAGAGGTCGGGGATCATGACCCTGAAGCGTCCCTGCACTTCCTGTTGCGCCGACGCGAGCGCCGGGAACAAGAGCGCCGCAAGCAACGCGACTCCCAGCCGGGGGAATGCCAACCTGAAGAACATCGCTCCTAACTCCGCCAAGGTTACCCGGAAAGCTATGCAAACTATACCCACGCGCGGGAGACGGTCAACCGACCCCGAAATACAAAGGGGGCGTTGACACGCAGCGCGTCAAGAGCGAACCGGATTGGCCATCGGAGCCCCGCCGGCACGGTGTTCGATTTTTCCTGTAACCCGGGCGGGCGCGTCAGGATCCCCGCCGGGCGGGAAGCGGCCCCTCATGGGCGCGAATGCGTTCGGCGAGTTCGGGCGGAATCCGCTGGCTCGCCCCGGCGCCATAGTCGTACATCACCTGCACGGTGCTGCCCGAAACCAGCAGCCCCCCCTCGCCTGATCGCACCTCGTATTCCATGACGAAGTGCTTCTTGCCGAGAACGGATACTCGCGCGCCTACGGTGAGGCGGTCGGGGTAGAGCACACGGGCGTGATATCGGATGCGGGCCTCGGCGAGGATGTAGTCCACATCTTCCGGCGTGCGGCGCCCGGCAATCTCCCGCCAGTAGGCGGCGCGTGCCTCCTCGAAGTAGGAGAGCGCCCTGGAGTGATGGGCGTGGCCGCCCACGTCGATGTCCTGGAACCGGACCTGAACCGGGTGCTGGAAGCGAAACACCCGCCGTCAGCGCCTCCGACGGACCGCGGACGCGAACATCCCCGGCCCGGCAACCTTCCGGGACGGGGATGTTGTCTCGATTTCAGCGACCGAGAACGCGGATGGACCCCGAACCCGTGTCGACCACGATGCTGCCCCGGCCGTCACCGATGGTGCCGCGCACGAAGGTGCGCCGCCGAGTGCTTTCATCGATCGGGACCTCCACATCGATCGTGCCACTGCCCGTGTCCACCTCCATGCGCGCGCCCAGGTCGCCCGGGACGCGCAGCGTCACGCCGCCCGACCCGGTGTCCACTTCCAGCCGCTCGACATCGGCGACCAGGTCCACTTCCACGCTGCCGCTGCCGGTGTCCAACATGATGTCCGGCGCCTCCACGGCCAGCAAGGTAATGCGACCCGACCCGGTGTCCACCTCCACCGATTCCGAACGGATGTCCGACGCGTGCACGCTTCCCGAGCCGGTGTCGACGAGCACGCGCTCGCCCGCCACGCCATCCAGCGTGACCTGTCCCGAACCGGTATCGACGTCCAGGTCCCCGTTCGCGCCCGCCACCCGAACCGATCCCGAGCCGGTATCGATGGTCAGGCTCCCGGAGGTGCCCTCGGATTCGATCGAACCCGACTGGGTATCGAGTTCGAGATCCCCTGCGACATCGCGCGCCTCCGTGGCGCCCGCGCCAAGGTACAGCGAGAAGCGCTGGCCGGGGGGCACGGCGACGGTCAGGTCGGCCCACGCCTCGAGCCCGCTGCCCGAACTCCGGATGTCCACGCGCTCGCCGCGCGAGAATCCGCCGTGGCCGAAGGTTCCGTCGCCGCGAACGCGGACCTGGGTTCGGGAGTTGCCGCCCATGTCGCTGTAGACGACGCGGTCGGAGGGATAGCGGACACGCAGGGTCTGCACGCCTCGAATCTCGCCGGACTCGACGGTCAGGGCTTCCGCGTCCGCACCCCGCGCATTCACGGTGACAACCACGTCGTTGCCCGTTGCCGGGACGACGCTCACCGCCCCCGCCAGGTTGTAGACCGCGACATGGCTGCCTGCGATGCGGTATTCCTGTTGCGACGCCTGGACTGCGGTACCGTCCATCGCCGAGAGGGCGACCACCGTCGCGGCGACTGCCCCTCCGGCCCAGATGAGCTTCCTGTTCCTGGTGTGTCCGGCTGTTTTCGTCATCGCGATTATCCTCCGTGAGTCCGGGTCGGCTTGGATGGCGCCCATACGGGACGAGCAAGCGCGAAGTGTCGAGGGCGGAGATCCCGGTCGGGGCGGCGGGCCACGGCGGCGAAGGCGCGCAGCGACTCAGTCGTCTGCGAGCGTCCCCCCGGCTTCGCGCGCCAGCTCGACCAGGAGACGGTGGGCGGCGTCCGCCCTGGACGTCCAGAAGCGGGAAACGGCTTCGGCCTCCGCGCGGTAGCCCTCGTGCACTCCGCGCCAGCGGGCGGCCTCCAGGCCGAGCCAATCGAGCGTGTCCCCGGGATTCGAAGAGAGTAGCGCCTTCAGCACGAAGCGGCGCTCCCCGGCGCGTCGCCCGAGCCCCACGTCGCCGGCGCAGCGCGCCAGGTCCGCGCGCGTCAGGAGCATGCCGGTGCGCACGGGCGCGGTCAGTTGGCTGAGGAAGGCCTCTCCTCCGGTTATGCGCGGATCCTCCAGGGGCGGCGCCTCGCGCAGGTGCAGGGGCAGTCGATCCGGCGCGCCGAGTTCCGCAGCCTCGGAGAGAAGGGCGGCGCCCAGGAGTTCGGCCCATTGCCGATAGAAGGGGTGGGCGATCTCGCCTACGGCGTGCAGGTAGGGCGGCAGCCAGGAGAGCAGATGCTCCCAGAGGAGCGCCTTGCGGCTCTCGCGGCGCAGAATCCGGCCCGCTCCGGCAGACTCCCGCGCTTCGGCGTCCGCAAGCCCCGCGTACAGGCCCAGCAGCGCGCTCAGGTGATCCGGCTCGCCGGGCACCTCCCTGCCCAGTGCGCGCCAGAAGCCCGCCACCCGGTCGGCGGCCTCACCACCCAGCATCCCGTCCGCGCCGACGTGGAACGAGGCAAAGGGATACAGCTGGAAGAGGAAGAGCTCGGTGTGGTCGGCCGGCCGCGGGAGTTCCGGCAGATCGAGGGCGCGAGCGATGGGTGCGATGGCGGGGTGCGGAGGCTCGGCCAGCGTCGCCAGCGCGCGGATGACCTCCACGAGGTGCTAGCCTGCCGCAGGATCGTCCGCGGGCAGTCGGTACGCCTCGCGCGTGGGACGCACCGGCCTGAGCAGCCAGTAGGGGCGGCGGGTGCCGTCGGGAGAAACGGTCCCGGCCGGGCGCGTGTAGCGGAGCCACTTGCGGAACACCCGGCCGGAGAGACCGGCGTCGACGGAGATGTCGCCGTACGCGTCCCCCGGGCGCGCCGCGCTTACGCGCACCGCCTGGTGCCAGCAGTGCGATCCGGAAATCGGGTCGGGGTGCACGGGGAAGGTCAGGTTCTGATGCACCCCCACGTCGGTCCACCAGATGCGGCTGGTGTCGGCATCCGCCGACTCGTAGGGCCCTCCGCCCTTGCGCCGCCTGAGCGACCAGCCGTCTCCATCGCGTCCCAGATCCACGGTGGCCATGGCCTGATTCTGGCCGTGGTCCGCCACCTTCCAGCGCCCCATGTGGTGGCTGCACGCGACCACCCCGGGGCGAATCCCCTCGGTGACCCAGGCGCGCACCACGAAGTGACCGATCTCGGTTTCGACGCGCACCAGGTCGCCGGTGCGGACGCCCATCCCGCGTACGTCGCGCGGGTGGATCCAGAGCGGGTTGGTGTGGGCGATCTCGTCGAGCCACTTCGCGTTGGCGCTGCGGGTGTGGATCTGGATCGGAACCCGGAAGGTGGAGATGAGCACCATCTGGCCCTCTTCCAGGTTCTCCCGGTGGATGTGACTGCGCGCATATCCGGGAGTGGCCAGCTCGTGCCAGCCCCACTACGCTAGGGTGC
>VYDD01000121.1:0-7250 GCA_009843625.1 Gammaproteobacteria bacterium
GTTCATGGACCCCATCGGCCTCGCTCTCGACAACTTCGGGGTATCCGGGAAGTGGCGCATTCGCGAGAACGGCATGCCCCTCGACACCCGGGGCACGTTCTACGACACGACGCCGGTCTCGACTCCGGCCGAGCTGCGGCAGGCTTTGCTCAAGCGCCCGGAACCCCTGATCCGCACCTTCACCGCCAACCTCATGGCCTACGCGCTGGGTCGGCGGGTGGAGTACTACGATCAGCCGCGCATTCGGGCCATCGTACGCGAAGCCGAGCAAGACGATTACCGCATCTCGGCGTTCATCCGGGGCGTCATCGAAAGCGATGCCTTCCAGATGAGCGGGCCCGAGCCCGCAGTCGCGGAGAGCCAAGGAAACTGAAACGCCATTCCAGTGGAGACATCGATGCACTTCATCACCGGAAAGCACATCCCCCGGCGCACCTTCCTGCGGGGCGTGGGCGCCACCGTCGCGCTGCCCATGCTCGACGCCATGATCCCGGCGGGCCGAACCTGGTCGCGGGCGGCACGCAACGACGATCCCACCCGGCTCATCGCCATCGAGATCGTCCACGGGTCGGCCGGCGCCAACGAGTGGGGCGCCACCCAGAACCTCTGGTCTCCTGCCGCCACCGGCAGCGACTTCGACCTGGGTCCCAGTTCGCTCGCCCCGCTGGAGCGCTATCGCGACTACCTCACCATCTTCAGCAACACCGACGTCGCGAACGCCGAGGCCTACCAGCCCAAGGAGATCGGCGGCGACCACTTCCGGTCGAGCGCCGTCTTCCTCACGCAGGCGCACCCCAAGCAGACCGAGGCCTCGGACGTCTACGTCGGCACCTCGCTCGACCAGCTGCACGCCCAGCGCTTCGGGCAGGACACGCCGATCCCGTCCATGCAGCTCTGCATCGAGAACGTGGATCAGGCCGGCGGGTGCGCATACGGCTACGCCTGCGTCTACACCGACACCATCAGCTGGGCCTCCCCCACCGAACCCCTGCCGATGATCCGCGATCCGCGCATCGCCTTCGACCAGCTTTTCGGCGCGGGCGGAACCGCGGAGGAGCGCGCCGCCCGGCGCCGCACCAGCCGCAGCATTCTCGACTGGATCGCCCGCGACGTGGCTCGGCTGAAACAGGAGCTTCGGCCCTCCGACCGGCAGCGCATCGACCAGTACCTCGAGAACGTGCGCGAAATCGAGCGCCGCATCGAGCGCATCGAGGCGCACAACACCAGCGGAGAGCAGCGGGAACTCCCCGAAGCCCCCGCCGGAGTCCCGGACTCCTTCACCGAGCACGTCGAAACGATGTTCGACCTGCAGGCGCTGGCCTTCGCCTCCGACATGACGCGCGTCTTCTCCTTCAAGCTGGGACGGGACGCCTCTTCGCGGGTCTATCCCGAGAGCGGCACCGACAAGCCCTTCCATCCGGCGTCGCACCACGGGGGCAACCCGCAGGGGGTGCTCGACTTCGCGACCATCAACAAGTACCACGTGAGCATGCTGCCCTACCTCATGGACCGCCTGCGGGAGAACATGGAGGGCGACACCCATCTGCTCGACAAGACCATGATCGTCTACGGCTCGCCGATGGCCGACGGGAACCTGCACAACCACCGCAGATGCCCGCTGATCACCCTGGGCGGGTCCAACGGCAAGGTCCAGGGCAACCTGCATCTCAAGGCTCCCGACGGTACGCCCATGGCCAACGTCATGCTGAGCCTGCTGCACGCCCTCGGCCACGAAGATGTGACCAGCTTCGGCGACAGCACCAGCGCGTTCCCCCTGGGGATGCCGGGCGTGCTGGCCGCACAAAGCAGTTCTTGAAGGCACAGAGCGTTTCCTGAGAACGAGCGCATTCCGATGGAGAGGAAGGCGATGAAAAAGCTTCCGCGCACGATTGCCACGCTGCTTCTGACCCTCGTGGTCCTGGCCGCCACGCCGCCGCCGGACTCCCCCGTTGCGGACGCCGCCATGCGCGGCGACCTGGATGCGGTGCGCTCGCTGATCAACCAGGGTGCCGACGTCAACGGTGCCCAGGGCGATGGCATGACCGCGCTGCACTGGGCGGCCGAGAACGGCAGCGCCGCCACCGCCGAACTGCTGCTCAGCGCCGGAGCGAACCTGTCCGCGGTCACCCGGCTGGGCGGCTATACCCCGCTGCACCTGGCGGCCAAGGCCGGAAGCGCGGACGTCGTGCGTGCGTTCCTCGCGGCGGGAGCGGACCCGCGCGCCGCCACCTCCACCGGGGGCGCCACCGCGCTGCACTTCGCCGCCGCCGCCGGCAGCGGTGAAGCCGTGAAGGCGCTGATCGACCACGGTGCAGACCCGAACGCGTCGGAATCCGCCTGGGGGCAGACGCCTCTCATGTTCGCGGCGGCGTCCGACCGCGCGGGAGCGATCCACGCCCTCGTGGACGGCGGGGCGGATCCCGCCATCACCGCCCGCGTGATCGACATCGCGGCGCGTGACGGGGAAGACCGCGAGGCACAGCGACGCCGCGACGAGCGGGTGGAGGCGCTCCAGCAGCTGCAGGGCGGGACCGGCGGCGGACGCCCGGCCCAGGCGCAGCCCGAACCCACGGTCAGCACCCTCCTGAACCCGGACGAGCCCCCGCCGTCGCTGGCGCGCGACCGCGACCGGACGGTGCCCCAGCCGCTCTCCCACGCGGACCTGGTCGGACACTACGGTGGGCTTACCGCGCTGCTGATGGCCGTGCGCGACGGCCGGCGCGCCGCCGCCGAAGCACTCCTCGACCGGGGCGCCGACATCACCCTGGCGAGCGATGCGGGAGCGACCCCCCTGTACGGGGTGCTCAACACCCAGTGGATCCCCAAGTCGCGGCATCCGCAGCCGACCGACTACACTCAGCAGGAGACCACCTACCTGGAGTTGATTGAGATCTTCCTCGAGGCCGGCGCGGACCCCAACGTGCGCCTCCACAAGACCCTGTGGTACACGGAGTTCGGACGCAGCTTCCTGAGCGTCGACCGCATGGGCGCAACGCCCTTCTGGCGCGCGGCGTTCGCGCTGGACGTCACGGCCATGAGGCTGCTGGTCGCGCACGGGGCCGACCCCCACATCCCCACGGTAAACGCCCCCCGGCGCTTCCGCCGCGGCGGTCGTGCCGACATGTCCGGGCTGCCCCCCGTCCCGATCGGCGGACCAGGTTCCTGGCCCATCCACGCGGCGTCGGGCATCACCTACGGCGAAGGCTTCGCCGCCAATGTCCACCGCCACGTACCCGAGGCGTGGGTCCCCGCAGTACGCTATCTGGTCGAGGAACTCGGCGCCGACGTAAACGCCCGCGACCGCAACGGCTACACCGCCGTGCACCACGCCGCAGCCCGGGGAGACAACGAGCTGATCCTCTACCTGGTCAGCCAGGGCGCCGACGTCACCGCCGTGAGCCGGAGCGGCCAGACCACCGCCGACATGGCCAACGGTCCGGTACAGCGCATCCTGCCCTTTCCGAGCACAGTCGAACTGCTCGAATCGCTCGGATCCCACAACAACAACAACTGTGTAGCCTGCTGACCCGGGAGCCCCGCGCCCAGGGGTTCTCCCGCGAACGGCGGGAGGGAGGAAACGAATGACTGCAACCACGTGTGTACTGCGCCGGTGCCGCAAGCTCGCGGCCATGCCGGTGCTTCTCCTCGCCGTCGGAGGGTGCTTTTCCTACTCGACGGTGCCGCTGGAGACGATTGCTCCCGACCAGCAGGCGCGCCTTATCCTCGACCAGGAAGCCTTTGGACGAGTGATGAACCAGGCAGCCATGGAGGGGTTTCCGGTCCAGATGATGAACCTGTCCGGCAACCGCATCAGCGGCCGGGTGGCCGGCATTTCCGCCGAAAACGTCACCATCCAGTTGCGCGGCGCCGGCGCGTCGATGTTGAGCACTCAGGTCGCGACCGGCGCGATCCAGGAGGCGGCGATCCGGCAGTTCGACCGCACCAACACCATCGTCACGGTCGGCGCGAGCTTGGGCGTAGCTGCCCTCATGATCCAGGGAGGCGTGGTCCCGGGCGGTAGTACCGATAGCCCGGACGACAACCCGGAAAACATGATTGGCCTGCGTCTTTTCTCGATCTCGGTGCCTTGACGGAGGGTGAACCCCAACGAATACCGCTACCCCCTTGCGCGTCACGCAACAGGGTTTCATTCTGATCGGGTTGTACCCGGACGCCGGGCAGGGCTGTCTGTGCTTTAAGGGCACGAGCTCACGTGCTGGCCGGTCCCGGAGGGGGCGGAGGGGATTGTAAACCGGTGGCAGGAACGCCACCCCAGAGGAAGGAGAGTGTTATGAGAGTCATCCGGCTACTAACCCTTACTCTGCTGCTCGGGGCCACGTCGTGGTCGTTCGCGGAAGCTCAGGTGCCCGCGAACAGCGATGTCGGCGCCCAGGCGGTGGACAGGGCCGCCAGGTCTCTTGGCGACGCCCTGGGAATCCGCGTGACGGACGCGACACCCATTGTGGGTTCGCTGACCGGACTGGTGACCGACGCCGGCTCCGGTCGTCCGCTGTCCGCGGCCCAGGTGTTCATCGAGGGCACCGGCCTCGGCGGCCTCACCAACGCCTCGGGACGGTATCTCATTATCAACGTCCCGGCCGGCACCCACACGCTGCGCGTCGAACTCATCGGCTACACCGCCGCATCGCAGGAGGTGACCGTGGCCGACGATCAGGCGACGACCGCCGACTTCGGCCTGAACGAGGAAGTCATCGACTTCGACGAGATCGTCGTCACCGGCACCGCGGGCCAGGCCCGCCGCCGCGAGGTCGGCAACGCGATCGAGCAGATCAACATCGCCGAGGTCGCCGAGCCCGTGAACGATGTCGGAGCCCTGCTCCAGGCCCGTGTTGCGGGTGCGCGCATCCAGTTCAGCTCGGGCAACTCCGGCTCCGGGGTGGATATCCGTCTGCGCGGCAACGTGAGCACCGCGCTCAGCAACCAGCCCATCATCTACATCGACGGGATGCGCGCCAAGAGCGAGCCCACCTCCAGCCAGAACGGCGCCGAGGACCCCTACAGCCCCCTGTCCGACATCAACCCGGACGACATTGACCGCATCGAGGTCATCAAGGGGCCCGCGGCCACGACCCTCTACGGAACGGAAGCGGCGGCAGGCGTGATCCAGATCTTCACCAAGCAGGGCGGCCAGGGTGCCCCGCAGTGGACGGCCGAGGTACAGCAGGGCGTCGCCTACTTCCGTCCGTTCGGGACGGCTGAGGTGCCCCACATGTTCCTGCATCCCGTATTCCAGAACGGCCACCGCCAGCGCTATTCCATGCAGGTCCGGGGCGGCACCGGCGACATAGGATACTTCGCGTCCGCCGCTTGGAACGACAACGTCGGCGCGGTGGAAACGGATGGCGAGCAGAAGCTGAACGTCCGTGCGAACACCACGTTCCGGCCGCATGAGGACGTGCTCATCCAGTTCAACAACACGTTGACGCGCACCGACCTGCAGCAGGCGCAGATGGGGAACTCGGTTACCTCCATCATGATGACCGCCATCCGGGGGCCAAGAAGCTACATGCCCGGCTTCTCGAATACCGGGCGCGATTACGAGACACTTCGTCTCCTGCTGGAGGAAGACTACAGGAACCAGATCACGCGTGCGGTCAGCGGCCTTACGGTCAACTACACACCGGGCGCCGATTTCACCCACCGTCTCACGCTCGGCTACGACTACTCCCAGGACGACCACTACAACGATCAGCAGCACTGCTGGCTCTGTCCCATCGGTCGCTACGGCGATTTCTCCGATTACATCCAGGGCGGGGAGCAGCGCCGCGGCATGTCGCAGAACACCGTGGTCAGCTTCGACTACATTGGGACGTGGGGTTTTGATCTGGCCGAGAACATCCGCAGCACTCTGTCGTTCGGCGCACAGGGCGTCGAGAACGAGATCGAGAACTCCGAGTATGTGGTTCGGCACTATCCGGGGCCGGGCGAGTTCACCCTGCAGACCGGTGCCACCAGGCAGTACGTCGACCACAACCGCCTGCGCGTGATCACGGGCGGCTTCTTCATGCAGGACCAGATCGGCATCTCCGACAAATACTTCCTGACCGTCGGCGCTCGGGTTGATGGAAACAGCGCGTTCGGTGAGCAAGTCGGTTTCGCGCTCCTCGGCGATGATTTCCGCTTCGATATCTACCCGAAGATCAGCGGCTCCTACGTTGTCTCCGACGAGGAGTTCTGGCCCGAAGCGTTCGGCCAGGTGAAGCTCCGAGGCGCCTACGGCCTCGCGGGCCGGGCACCCGGCGCCTTCGACAAGGTGCGAACGTGGAGTCCCGTCGGGATGGGACCGGGCGGCCAGGCCTACTACCCTTCAAACCGCGGCAACGACGAACTTGGCCCCGAGCGGACCATCGAGTACGAGTTCGGGATGGACGGCGCGTGGTTGAACGGCCGCTTCAACGCCGAAATCACGTACTATCATCAGACCACCACCGACGCCCTCTTCAGGGTGGCAAGCCCTTCGAGCGAGGGTGGCTGGGGCTCCCAGCTCCAGAACGTTGGCGAGTTCTCGAACAAGGGCATCGAGATTCAGACCAACACGACCCTCCTCGACATGCGCTCCTTGCGCTGGGACCTGGGCTTGGGGCTCGCCACGAACTTCAGCGAGGTGCATGACCTGGGCGACGCGGCGCAATTCAGCGTTGGCGAGTACGGCTGGGTTCTCGAAGGCCAGCCGGTTCCCGTCATTCGGGGTCAGCGCATCATGAACTACAACGAGTTGGCGGACCCGATCTATTCGGACGGCCGCGTCATCTACGGTCCCGCGAACCCACCCTACATGTTCACCGGGAGCATGTCCTTCGACCTTCCGGGTGGGTTGAATCTCTCGGCTCGCGGCGAGTATCTCCGTGGCGGATGGATCTCCAATTACTTCGAGACGGGCGCGACCTGGCGCACCATCTCTCATCCGAAGTGCTACGATGCGTACCGTAAGGTGGATCCGAGCTGGACAAACGGCGGCCAGTACGGAGAGGCCCCGCCTCCCCAGGCACCCGCAACCCGTCCCGCCGACATGTACGCCTGGGAAGTGGGACAGTGCTTCGGCCTGGCAACCAACGAGCACGGCGTCCATGAGTCGGATTTCGCCGAGTTGCGTGATGTCACGCTTTCGATTCCGGTTTCGAACCTGCTCCCGTCGCTCACCTCATGGGCGAGCCGTGCCGACCTGGTGATTTCGGGACGGAACGTTGCGTTCTGGACGCACAAGAACCTGGTGACCGGGCATCCCGAGC
>VYDD01000121.1:7260-9115 GCA_009843625.1 Gammaproteobacteria bacterium
GAACAGCCCTTGGACCACGGATTCGGGCGAGTTCCGCCACGACCTGGTGAAGGGCATTGACGAGACGCTTCCGCCGGTTTCCTACTTCACGGTTTCCCTGCGCGCGGTCTTCTAGCTTCTCCGGCGTCCGGGCTCCACCCGCTTCGGCGGGTTGCGAGCCCGGCGCCGCGGGAACGCGGATGCACAAGGGAAGGAAGCAAGATTCCGGAGTCAAGGAGGAGTATACGACGATGAATGCGAAACTATTCTTGAAGAGAATCATGGCGACCGGCACGCTCGCCGGCGTCCTTTCTCTCGCCGCGTGTGACTTGGCGGTCACCAACCCCGGTCCCGTGCAGGACGCGACACTCAACCTCGAAGGCGCCTACCAGGGAATCGTGAACGGTGCCATTCGGAGCGTCCAGGAGGGATTCGATCAGTACGCGCTCCTGGGTGGGTCCATCGTGCATGATCTCATGCCGAGCGGGCACACCGGAGCGGCGGGCGTGCAGGTGGTCGAGGAAATCGCCGTCCTCACCGCCGAGAACAATGGAGCCGGTGGTGACTGGGCATCCCTCCACCGAGGTCGATGGATCGCCGAGGAGGCGATTCGCCGATTCACGGATCCCGAGGCCGAGACCCCCGGGTCACCCAGTTTGATCGCCCAGGCGCACTTCTGGGCCGGTGCTGCGACAAGATACCTGGGCGAGAATGCCTGCACGTTCGTTATTGATGGTGGCGCGCCCGAGCCCAAGCTGGCGCATTTCGACTACGCGATCAACCACTTCGATCAAGCGGTCTCGATCGGCGGCTCCGCCGGCGAGAGTACGCTCGTGACTGCGGCCGTCGGCATGCGGGCAGCGGCGAAGCTGTTCAAGGGCGACTATAGCGGTGCCGCCGCCGATGCGGGCCAGGTTCCGTTTGATTTTGTATTCCGGACCAACTACACGGGGTTCGGCGGCGAGTACTACGTGCTATACGGTCACGTCCTTTCCGAGGGCTTCCAATCCCTCTCGTATTGGGGCACTCCGGCCGGCGAACACTTCCTGCAGACGGGAGATTCGCGGGTTGCGTTCGGTTACGACAACGGGTCCCGGGAGGTCCGGGAGGGTTTGAGCCACTCCGACCGAGCCCAGAATCACCCGGCTCGCCCCACCTGGACGGCTCTGGTCCCCATGTTCTATCCCCTCAAGGGGATCGCGCCGCGTGACCCGGCTCGGGAGTTTCTCTTCTTCGAGCCCGACCGCGCCCTGCAGCGCGAGACATTGCAGCTCGATCTGGTCGACGGCCGCGAAATGGAGCTGATCAAGGCCGAAGTCGAGTTGCGCAACGGAAACTGGCAGGCCGCCATGGCGCTCATCAACAACGTGCGCACGACCTCGCCGGTCTATCCGATCGACATGACCGATCAGAACAAGTTCGACCTCAGGCTGCATCCGGCGGAGCAGACGGACTGGGACGCCAACCCGGACATGGCCGCCTACTTCAATCAATTCGCGTACGAGTTGAAGGACTTCACCGAAGGCGCGATGATGGAGCCGATGGGCAACATGATGCTGGGTGACCGGATGATGAAGGCGGTCGAAGCCAGCAGCATGGAAGAGGCGTGGTCCGCGCTCAAGTTCGAGCGGCTCATCGAGCTGACGCTGGAAGGCCGCCGCCTTGGCGATCGCTGGCGCTGGCGGAGAAACTCCGAGCCCGTGGCACCCTCATCCGGGCCCGGAGGCGAAGACACGCCGGGGACCTATAACCGGTTGGAGTTCATTCCACCGTCGCATGCGGCGCGGTACAACGTGCCGACCGACCCGCTGAACCTGTGCTTCCCGCTTCCTGTGTCGGAGAACGACACCAACCAGAACGTTCCCGAGGACTACAG
>VYDD01000212.1:0-1359 GCA_009843625.1 Gammaproteobacteria bacterium
GCCCACGTTCGCCCCGCCCCCTCTCGTGGCATAAATTGCCTGTTCGGGTCAATTCGTTACCGGGAGGTGCCTCATGTTCGCGACCGACGACTCCAAGCTCGCCATCAGCCTCGCCATGGTCCTCGTTCTCGGAGCATGGGCCTGTACCCCGGCCGACAGCGGAGGGGGCGAGTCCGCGGGCGCCGAGATGGCCGATCCGACCGATGTGCCCGATCCCGCCATGGCCGGCGATCTGCCCAACCCCACGTCCGAAGTCGTCATCGGCTTCGGACCGCTGCCGGATGAGCGGGAATGGGGGTCCACGGCCGGTGTGGACATAGGGCCCGACGGACAGCTCTGGGCCTACGACCGCTGTGGCGGGAACGCGCTCACCGACGGCTGCGGCACATCCGACGTGGATCCCATCCTCAAGTTCGACCGCGAAACCGGAGAGGTGCTCACCAGCTTCGGCGCGGGGCTCTTCATTCTCCCGCACGGGCTGCACGTGGATCAGGACGGGAACGTCTGGGTCACCGACTCATCGGGCGACGCAGAGCAGACCAAGGGCCATCAGGTCTTCAAGTTCAGCCCCGAGGGCGAGATCCTCATGACGCTCGGGACGCGCGGCGTCGCCGGGAGCGGTCCGGATCACTTCAACCAGCCCTGCGATGTCATCACCACTCCCGAGGGCTACATCTTCGTCTCCGACGGCCACAGCGGCCAGAACGCGAACGTTCCTCCCGGCGCGACCGGGCGCATCATCAAGTTCAGCCCCGAGGGCGAGTACATGATGGAGTGGGGCCAGATCGGCACGGGACCCGGGGAATTCCGGACGCCCCACGCGCTCGAGCTGGACTCCCAGGGACGCCTCTTCGTGGCGGACCGCGGCAACCACCGCATCCAGATCTTCGACCAGGAAGGCAACCTCCTCGACACCTACTACCAGTTCAGCCGGATCAGCGGGCTCTTCATCGATGACAACGACATGCTGTACGCCATCGACTCGGAGTCGAACCCGAACAACCATCCGGACTGGATGACCGGGATCCGCGTTGGCCACGTAAGCGAAGACAGGGTCACGGCGTTCATTCCGCCCCATCCGGTGGAAGACAGGCCCCACGGGGCCGCGGGAGAGGGTGTCGCAGTGGACGCGGAGGGCAACGTCTACGCCGCCGAGGGCCCGATTTCGCGGCCGTTCGCGGGCGGAGGGCTGACGAAGTACGTGCGGGCTCCCTGAGACGGAGCCGGCTTCAGCGTCCTCCGGGTCCGGCCGGGCGTGGCACACGCTCTCCCGGCAAGGGTGGCGTGTGGATCGGATCCCGCCGCGCGCGCGCGCCCTGCTCGAACGCATAGCCCACGGCGGACAGCCGGGGCTCGCAT
>VYDD01000212.1:1369-9089 GCA_009843625.1 Gammaproteobacteria bacterium
GGCGTGTAGATCTCATACCTCCCCGAAACCTAAAACAAAAAAAAGGCGTAGCCCAGGGCGAACAGCCGGGGCTCGCTGAAGGCACGGCCGAGGAAGGAAATCCCCACGGGCAGACCCCTGCGGGTGAATCCCGCCGGCACGATGAGGTCCGGCAGGCCCGCGATACTTGCGATGTTGGTGCCCACCATGCCGCCGAAGTGGTTGACGGCGGAGCGCAGGGTCGGCGGGGTGTTCGACGGGGGGTAGACGATGGCGTCCAGATCCTGGGCGTCCAGCATTCCGTGCACGATCGCCTGAATCATCGGGAAGCCGTGCTCGCGCATCGCCACGTACTCGAAGTCGGTGAGCTCGCCGCCGGCCTCCTCCTCCCTGAAGATGTTCCAGCGAACCGGGTTCGGGCGGGAGCCGTCAGGCATCAGCGCGACGATCCGGTCCGACCTCTCGATCATCTCCCGCAGCGTCTTCGGATACTCGGGTCCCAGGGTCGCGAGATAGTCCTCGATCTGGGACCGGAACTCCGGGTAGCGAACCGTAAAGTACCAGTCGCCCTTGACGGTCAGAAGCCAGGGCGGAAAGCGTACGTCGACGACCGTCGCCCCCTGGGCGCGCATGGTCCCGAGCGCCGCCTCGATGACCCAGTTGACTCCGTCGTCTTCCCCCATTAAGTCGCGTGCGATCCCGATTCGCGCGCCCTCGAGCGCGCCCGCGTCGAGGAACTGCGTGTAGTCAGTCTCGAACCGGCCCTCGCTCTTCCGCGTCGTCGGGTCGGCCGGATCGATGCCGGTCATGACCCCGAGCATCGCCGCGACATCGTACACGTGGCGGCCCATCGGCCCCGCCATGTCGAGCGTGATCGAGAGCGGAATGACCCCGTCGTGGCTCAACAGGCCGTGCGTGGGGCGGAGCGCGACGATGCCATTGGCCGGCGCGTGTCCGCGGATGGAGCCGCCCGTGTCGGTTCCGACACCCTGCTGGGCGAACGACGCGGCGACGGCGATGCCGGCCCCGGTCGATGATCCCGATGGCGTTCGCGCGGGGTCGTGGGGGTTCTTGGGGAAGTAGTTGCCGAGCGAGCTGAGAATGCCGCCGGACGCGAGTTCGCTAAGGGCGGTCTTGGCGAGGATGATCGCCCCGGCGTCGCGCAGCTTCTTCACGATGAACGCGTCGTCGGGGGGGATCGCGCCGGCCAGCAGGGCCGACCCGCCGGTGGTGGGCATGTCGCCCGTGTCGACGTTGTCCTTGAGCACCACGGGGATGCCGTGCAGCAGCGACCGCGGCCCGCTCCGTCTGCGCTCCTCATCGAGCTCCCGCGCCCGCTCGAGAGCGTTCTCGTTCAGCCACAGCATGGCGTGGAGTTCGGGGCCGGCCTGGTCGTAGGCCTCGATGCGCGCCAGGCTCATCTCGATGAGCCGTTCCGCGGTCAGCTCGCCGGAATCGAACGCCGCGTTCAGGTCCTCGATGGTGGCCCATCCAATTCCGGACGGCTCTGCGGGCATCTGGGCCTCGGCCGGCATCGCACCAACCGTGATGAGAAGGGGCAAGAGGGCCCGTTGGTCAAGGCGCCTCTGCGCGATGCGCGCAAGGGTGAGCATCATGGCGAGCATGGTGTGAACCCTCCAGTCATGAGTATCCGCGGGCTGCTACAGGTAGGCGGCGCGCCGTCCGGCTGCAAGCTACGTCAGCCCCAAGGCCCGAGATCCGGAACCGGCCGTCCCGCGCCGAGCGCGCCCTCCAGCGCGGAAGCGACCGTCAGGAGTGACGCGTCCGTGCCGTGGGGGGTGAGCAGTTGGAGGCCGAGCGGCATTCCGTCCGAGTCCCGGCTGGTGGGCAGAGCGATGGCCGCCGCCCCGAGGAAGTTGGCGGGCCGGAGGAAGGCGCCCAGTCCTGCGTGTCGCTCGTCCTCGGGATCGAGGGTGCGGGCGCTCTGATCCGAGCCGGGCATCAGAAGGCCGGCCACGGAAGCCATCTCCCGGGCGAAACGCGCCCCGACCGCCTTCCTGCGCTCGAGCGCAGCAACGTAGTCCGCGTCGCCCACGCCGGCGCCGGCCCGGATGCGCGCCCGTATGACGCTCCAAAGGGGTGCCGTCTCATCGCGGGCCAGGGCGCCGTAGCGCTGGTAGGCCTCATGGGCGAGGACGGTGGAGTTGTCTCGTCCCAGACGGTCGAAATCGAGGATCGCAGGCGGAGACCAGGTTTCCAGCGTCCAGCCGGCGCCGGCAACGCGCCCCAGTGCCCGGCGCCAGTGGTCTATCGCCTCCGGGTCCATCGGCATGGGCCACGCCTCTTCGGCCAGCACCGCCACCCGGCGTGTGCCCGGAGGCATCGAAGTCGGCTGCGCGGTCAGCGTGACGGGGTCGCCCGAGTCCGGACCGGTGAGCACGGCGGTCATGATGCGCGCATCCTCCACCGTGCGCGCGATGGGACCGAGAACGTCCAGCGTGGGGCTCAGCGGCAGGCAGCCGGCCCGGCTGACGAGGCCGGAGGAAGGCTTGTACCCGACCAGGTGGTTCATGAGCGCCGGCGCGCGCACCGAGCCCCCGGTATCTCCCCCGATGGCGATCGGCGCCAGACCCGCGGCCACAGCCACCCCCGACCCGCTCGACGACCCCCCGGGCGCGCGATCATTCAACGCGTCCCAGGGATTGCGGGCGGTCCCGCAGGTCGGGTTCTGACCGGAGAGACCGAAGGCGAACTCGGTCATGGCCGTCTTCCCCAGGACCACCATGCCGCTCGCAATCAACCGCCGAACCACCGCGCTGGTACGGCTGCTCACGCAATCGGCACGGGCCAGTGACCCTCCGGAGAGCGGCGTCCCCTCCCACGCGAGACTGTCCTTGACCGCCACCGGAACGCCGTGGAAAGGGCCCAGCACGACTCCCGCGCCGAGAAGACGGTCGGCTGCTTTCGCCAGAGCCCCGGCTCGTTCCTCGGCTACGTGCGTAAACGCCCTCAGCCCGGAGCCGTGCTCGATCCGGTCGAGAAACAGCCGGGTGAGCGCGCGCGAGTCCGTCTCGCCTGTGCGGATGGCATGGGCGAGCGCCAGGGCGCTGCGAAAATGCAGCGGAAGCTCCGGCTCCTGCGGTGGGGCGGACGGGGCTGGTTGCTGTGCTGCCGGCATGCGCGATCGAAGCGTCAGTCCAGGGGCTGACCGACCTTCTCGGGCATGTGCACGAAGGTCACGAGCGATACCACCGCGCCTGCGAGCACCACGAGAAAGAACGACTGCTCCCTGCCGATGCTCTGCAGCCAGGTCAGCAGGTACGGCGTAAAGCCGCCCAGCAGCGCCACCGTAAGGTTGTAGGGGATGCCGATGCCGACGGCGCGCACGTTGGCCGGGAACTGTTCCGACATGATCGCCGGGGCGATGGAGGAGTACATCGCGTAGAGCACCAGGCCGAACAGCTCCAGCAGGAGAATCGAGGTGAAGGTCGGCCGGATCGCCGACATCAACGGATAGAACAGGACGAGATAGCCCAGGGCGAAGAAGATCAGCTGGGGCCTCCGCCCGATGCGATCGGAGAGTGCGCCGAACACCGGCTGCACCAGCATGAACACGATGAGCCCGACGGTGTTGGCCGCGAAGGCCACCGACGCGTCCGCGCCGACCGCGCGGATCGCGTATGTGGGCAGGTACGGAACGAAGATGTAGAAGGCGAAGGTGGTCAGGGTGGCGAAGCCAACGATCCGCAGCAGGGCGACCGGATGCTCGCGCAGGAGAACATGCAGCGGGCGCTTCACGACATCCCTGCCCGATGCGGCCGGCGATGCCTCGGGCTCGGGGACCGCGGTGCGAATCCAGAGGCTGATCAGCCCGCCGACCCCGCCCAGAATGAAGGGAATTCGCCAGCCCCATGTGCTCATCGCTTCGTCGGTCAGGGCCGTCGTGAGCCCCCAGCCGAGCGCGGAGGCCACCAGAATGCCGGCGGCCAGGCTGAAGAACACGAAGCTCGAGTAGAAGCCGCGGCGGCTGGCGGGCGCGATTTCGGCGAGCAGGGTGGTGGCCGAGGCGTAGAGTCCGCCCAGCGACAGTCCCTGCACCAGGCGCGCCAGCGTCAGGATGACGGGGGCGGCGATCCCCACCGCGGCGAACGTTGGAGAAAGGCCGATGACCAGCGAACCGCCCGACATCATCAGGATGCTCAGAACGAGCGCGGCCTTGCGCCCCCGGCGATCCGCGAACACGCCGATGATCCAGCCGCCGAGCGGACGCATGATGAAGCCCACGGCGAAGATGCCGTAGGCGGCCAGCAGGGCGGCGGTCTCGTTGCCCGGCGGAAAGATCTGGCTGCTGAAGAAGATCGCGAAGGTGGCGTAGACGGTCCAGTCGAACCACTCGAGCGCGTTGCCCACGCTCGCTGCCACGATGGCCCGTCGGCGCGAGGGGGTCGGGGCGGGAGACGAAGCAGCCATGGGCGCGCTCTTTGGAAGGGGACTCATGGCCAAACCGGGGGGTTCATACGAAAGCGGGCCCGTTCGCGGATGGTTTCACGAACGGGCCGCTCTTTGTCCCGGCACGCGACAGCGCGTGCGAGTCAGCAGAACACGCAGAGGTGGTTGTTGATCACGCCCATGCTGTCGAGCAGGTCGATCGTGTCGTAGAAGGGCGTCAAGCCGTTCGCGGGCCCGTTGGCCAGGTCGATGGTCGTGCGCCCCGACCGCCCCACGATGAGGGGATCGGCGCCATGCTCGACGAGATAGAGGATCACGTCGTTCATGCCCCGCCCCGCGGCGCCGTGGATGGTTCCGTAGCCGAGGTGGTCGCGGAGGGTCACGTCGGCACCCAGTTCTTCGACCAGGTACTTCAGCGCAGGCAGCCATCCGTCCGGAACGTGCCGGTGGAAGTTGCCGGCGCGCCCCGCACCCTCGCCGGAGTTCCCGGACGCTGCATGAATCGGATAGGTGCCGGGGCCGCCCGGAGGAATGGGCGGAACACCGGACTGGTCTTCCTCGGGTGCTTCGATTTCAAGGCCGACGTAGAGGTTCCCGGCCGGCGCCTTGGTGGGCATGTGGGGATCGGCCCCGTATTCTACCAGCAGCTTCATCGCGGGAACGTCGAGCCCGTGCGCGGCCCGCCAGAAAGGCGTGGCGCCCCAGGTGTTAATGCCGATCCCGCCGAAGTTGTACGCCAGGAACCAGTAATCCATCGTGAGCCTGGCGTTGACATCGGCCCCCGCCTCCAGCAGGGCCCTCATCGTCTCGATGTGACTCGATTCCTGCTGTTCGAAGGCACGCTGCTGAGGGTAGCGGGACTTGGACGCCCAGCGGGTGTTGATGACCGCGTAGAGCGGAGTGATGCCCGACGGGTAGTTGGCGGTATTCGGGTGGGCTCCGTGCTCCAGCAGCTCCAGGCCAAGGTCGTAGTGCCCGTTGATCATGGCGCTGTTGATGGGCGTGTTGAGGTCGCCGCCGCTGGGCTGGTTGATGTCCGCGCCACCTTCCAGAAGCGCGAACGCCGCCTCCCGGTGACCCTCCCGCACCGCGTGCAGGAGAGCGGTGAGACCGCCGTGGTAGCCGGCCCTTTCCTGTGAACTCGGGGCTCTTCCGGCAGCTTGCGCCGAATCCCAGTCGATGCGCACCACCTCCGACGCTTCGACCGGCGCTACGGCCTCATCGGCGCGCGCGGCCCGCAATGCTTCCTGGGTCTGGGCCAGGGTCGGCGCCCAGGTCTCCGGATCCGGTGACCTGGCCCGGTAGGTCTCGAGCACGGAGTCGCGCACCGCGGCCGTGAGCCTCTCCCGGTCCGCGAGATCCTGGAACAGGACCACCTTGCTGGTGATGCCCACGTCCGCTCCCCGGTCGATCAACACGTCGATCGCGGGCACGCGGTTGCGCGAGGCCGCGAACATCAGCGGGGTCTGACCCCACCTGGCCTCGCGGGCGTTGACATCGGCCCCGTGATCGGCCAGCGCCGCCAGGGTTTCCACGTTCCCGGACAGGGCCGCGAAGTGGAGGGGCGTGGTGCCGTTGACGTTGCGCGACTCCGGGTTGGCGCCGACCTCCAGCAGGGCGCGCACTGTGCCGCTCTGTCCCAGTTCAGCGCCGATGTGCAGCGGCGTGAGGTCGCCAAGGCGGGTAGGGGCTTCGAGGTCGGCCCCCGCGTCGACGAGCAGGCGGACCAGCTCCACGTTGCCCAGTTCGGCGGCCCAGTGAAGCGCGGTCATGCCATCGCTCTGTGCCAGGTTGACCTCCGCGCCCTCCTCGAGCAGCGAACGCACCGACTCAATGTCGTCGCGCATGGCGGCATCGGCGACCGGCGACTCCGGCGGCGGCGCCGCCCACAGGAGGGCGAGCATCACCGCCGGAACCCACGCGTTCACATGGATCCTGCCCTTCACCGGACGCCCTCAGCCCGACGAGGCGGCGTCGGCGGCCAACCCGCCCGAGTAGCCCAGGCTGAACGCTCCCGTGCTGTCGCCGAAGCTGGTGAGATCGGTGTGTCCCAGCTTGTGCAGCAGGGTCAGCATGACGTTCGCCAGCGGCGTTCCCTCTGGCGCGTGCAGATGCACGTTGCCGTCGAGCTGCCCGTTGGCGCCGCCCAGGACGATGAACGGCACCCTCAGGTGGTTGTGCACGTTCGGGTCGCCCATCGGCGAGCCGTAGATGATCATGCTCTTGTCGAGAAGTGTTCCGTCGACTTCCTCGACCGCGTGCAGCTTCTCCATGAGGTACGGGAGCATGCTGACATGGTAGCTGTTGATCACCGCGAAGTCGGCGATCGCCTCTTCGCTGTCCCCGTGGTGGGAAGCGGGGTGGAACGGGGTGTCGACGCCACTCTCCGGGAAGGTGCGCGCGGAGGAGTCGCGGGAAAGCTTGAAGGAGAACACGCGCGTCATGTCCGTCTGGAACGCCAGCACCTGCAGATCGAACATCATCTGCATGTGTTCGCTGAAGGAATCCGGCACCCCGGCGGGCGCCTCCGGCATGTCGCGCGGATCGCCGCTCGTGTTGCGTTCCTCGACCATCTGGATGCGCCGCTCGATCTCGCGCACGTTCTCCAGATACTGGTCCATGCGCTGCCGGTCGCCGGGTCCGAGCGTCTGCTGCATCTGGGCCACCCGCTCCGCGATCCAGTCCAGGATGCTGCGATTGGTGGAGCGCCGCGCGAGCCGCTCTTCGGCCGTCGATCCCGCCCCGAACAGCTGCTCGAAGGCGACGCGGGGGTCGCGGATCACGGGGAGCGGCTCCGTGGGAGAGGCCCAGCTAAGCGAGTCGGTGTACACGCAGGTGTAGCCGTACGCGCAGCCCCCGGCCTGATTGATGTTCTCGATGCACAACTGCATCGAGGGGATGGGCGTGTCCTGACCGAAGCGGTCCGCGTAGATCTGGTCCAGCGAAGCGCCCACGTAGACATCCGAACCCTCGGTCTGCTTGACGTGCGCCTGCGTCAGGAAGGTCGCCGTCGAGCGGAAGTGGTCGCCGCCGATCTCCTCGGGGATGAAGGCTTCGGCCATCTTCACGTCGGTGTTGCTCACGATGGTCAGATACCGGCGCCACGGCTCCAGGCTGCGCATGGAGGTGGGCGACAGGTCGAAGTCGCGGCCGATCGTGGAGGGGCTCCAGAAGTTCTGCTTCGCGCCCCAGGTGGTACAGCCGGCCGCCCCGTGCGACATCTCCATCGCGATCAGGCGCGTGGCATCCATGGCCCGGACGGCCTCCCTCCCGCCCAGTCCCGCCGGAATCATGGCGTCGAGAAGGGGCAGGGCCACGGTGGCGCCCATGC
>VYDD01000031.1 GCA_009843625.1 Gammaproteobacteria bacterium
CCCCGCACAACGCGGACGGTGCCTCGGCGATGCACCTGTACATGCCCTGGTGGCTCTATCAGGAACAGGCACGGGGCCAGCTCGATTTTGCGCGCGGGTATCACATCGAGTTCGGCGGGGGCCGGCGCATGCCCGGCTTCGGCTTCATGGGGGGGCTCGCGGAGCTCACCGGGGGCAGCTACGGCCAGCGGCTGAAGGACGAGTGCCGCCGCTACTACGGCTCCTTCCTCTGGTTCGACGGGCGCGGCGAGATGATCCCCAACGAGGATTCCTTCTGCGAGATCGACCCCGAGGGCGTGGACCGCTGGGGCATCCCGACCCTCAGGTTCAACTGGAAGTGGTCCTCGCACGAGCTGAACCAGGCCCGGCACATGCAGCACACCTTTGCCGACATCATCCAGGCGATGGGCGGCCGGGTGACCAGCGACGTCCACGACGACGGAGCGCGCGCGATTGCCGCCCCCGGCGTCATCATCCACGAAGTGGGGGGCGCGATGATGGGCGACGACCCGCGCACCTCGGTGCTCAACCAGTTCTGCCAGTCGTGGGAGGTCGACAACCTGTTCGTGACCGATGGAGGCTGCTTCGTGTCGAACGCGGACAAGAATCCGACCCTGTCGATCCTGGCGCTGGCCTGGCGCGCGTCGGACTACATCGTGGAACAGTTGCGGACCCGGAGCCTGTGATGAGCGAAGAGCGCACGAAGGCCGAGGATCGGCGCGAACGGGTCTTACCCATCGCTGAGGCGCGCGAAGCGGCCCCGGACGCGCCCACCATGGACCGCCGCCACGCCCTCAAGGTGATGGCGCTGGCCGCCGCCGCGCCCGGTCTTGCATCGTGCGGTCCCGGAGCTGGTGACGAAGCCGGGGCCGCGGCCGCATCCGCGGGAGCCGCGGGCATCCCCGATGGCGCCACCGCCGGTCAAGTCACCAACCCCCACGCGCGCGGCGACCTCTGGGATCCCGATCTCCTCTCCCCCGTCGTGCCGTGGGAGCGGACGCTGGAGTCCGACGAGCTCGAATCGCTGGCCGCGCTTTGCGACGTGATCCTGCCCGCCGATGACCGCTCTCCCTCCGCGAGCGAGGTCGGCGCCCACGACTTCATCGACGAGTGGGTGAGCGCGCCCTACGAGGCCCTGCTGGAGGGCGGCGTGCTGATCCGGGGCGGGCTGGTGTGGCTCGACCGCGAAGCCCACACGCGTTTCGGCAACGGCGCCCCGTCCGCAAGCGTGCGCTTCCGCGACCTCGCACCCGCGCAGCAACACGCCATCTGCGACGACATCTGCGACCCGGAACGGGCGGAAGGCGGGCCGTTCGAGGCCCCCTCCCTCTTCTTCGACCGGGTGCGCTACCTCACGCTCACCGCCTTCTGGACCACGGCGGAAGGCATGGACGATCTCCAGTACGTCGGCAACACGCCCCTCACCCGATGGGATCCGCCGCCGCCCGAGGTGCTCCGCCACATCGGACTCGCCTGACCGGCCCCCTCAACCTGAACCACGCCATGGCCCCTTCCGCCGACAACCCATCCGCCAACGCCGGGCGCCTCTTCCGGGGCAGTTGCGTCGCCCTCATCGCGACCTCGGTTGCGTTCGCGACCGTGGGCGCCGTCATGCTCGACCTCAAGAACGAATTCGTGCTCACCAACGAGCAGGTGGGCTGGATCGGAGGCGCGGCGCTGTGGGGGTTCGCGCTCTCGCAGGTCGTCTTCGCGCCGCTGGCCGACACCCTGGGCTTCCGAACCCTGCTGCGCACGGCGTTCGCGGCGCACCTCATCGGCACAATTACGCTGATGCTCGGGGGGAGCTTCGCGTACCTCTTCACCGGCGCACTGATCATCTCCATGGGGAACGGGCTGGTGGAAGCCGCGTGCAACCCCCTGGTGGCGGCTCTCTACCCCGGCGACAAGACCGTCAAGCTGAACAACTTCCACGTCTGGTTCCCCGGCGGGATCGTGCTGGGCGGACTGGCCGCGTTCGGGCTCGATCAACTGGCGGCTTCGTCGGCGGGACTGGAGGCCCTGGGGGAGTGGCGGGTAAAGATTGCGCTGATCGTCATCCCGACCCTGATCTACGGCCACATGCTGCTGCGGGAACGGTTCCCGCCCACGGAAGGGGTGCAGGCGGGCGTGTCGGTAGGGGAGATGTTCCGCGCCGCGCTCACCACGCCGTTCATGCTGCTCATGCTGTTCGCGATGACGATGACCGCGTCCATCGAGATCGGGCCCACCCGCTGGGTCCCGGCGGTGCTGGAAGCGGGCGGCATTCCCGGCATCCTGGTGCTGGTATGGATCAACGGGCTGATGGCGGTGCTGCGCCACCGGGCCGGGACGGTCGTCCACCGGCTCTCGCCGCCGGGCCTGCTGCTGGTGTCGGCGGCCCTCTCCGGCGTCGGGTTGCTCGCCTTCAGCTACGCGTCCGGGACGGCGGCGGTGTTCCTCACCGCGACGATCTTCGCCGTGGGCATCTGCTACATCTGGCCCACGATGCTGGGCGTGGTCTCGGAGCGGGTGCCGAAGAGCGGCGCGCTGGGGCTCGGACTGATGGGGGCGGTGGGGATGGCAACCACCGGGCTGGTGACCGCGCCCCAGATGGGCCGCGTCGCCGACGTGTACGCGCACGACCAGCTTCCGGTGGCGGAGGTGGTGGCGCTGTTCGAACGCGCCGACGGCGAGCTGGCAACCGTGCCGGGACCGGACGCGAGTGCCGCCCGCGCCGCCGCGGTCGAGGTGGTGGAAGAATACCAGGCGGCAGGCGCCCTGCCCTCGCCCGCCACCGCCAACGCGCTCCGGCAGATCATCGACTCCGGGGCGGGTGAAGGGCTCACCGGAGACGCGCAGGCGATCCTCGGTCCGGCGGACAACTTCGGGGGGCGCATCTCCTTCCGCTACCTGGTGCCCCTGTGCGCCGTCCTCATGGTGATCTTCGGCGTGTTGCAGGCGCGCGCCCGCAAGGAGGGCGGATACCGGGCGCGGCGGATCGCCGAGGCGGCATGAGGCGGCCTTGATTCTCCGTTACGGCATGGTCGGAGGCGGACCGGGCGCCTTCATCGGCCCGGTACACCGGATGGCGGCCGCCCTCGACGGCGAATGGCGGCTGTGCGCGGGTGCATTCTC
Organism: Gammaproteobacteria bacterium; assembly: GCA_009843625.1. Lineage (GTDB taxonomy): Bacteria > Gemmatimonadota > Gemmatimonadetes > Longimicrobiales > Gaopeijiaceae > BD2-11. Next base: position 3,115 of record VYDD01000031.1, read on the forward strand.
GGCGGACGCGGGCAAGTCGCTGGGAACAGGCGCCCATCTGGGGCTTGCGCCGGATCGTGTATACGGGTCCTGGCGGGAGATGGTGGAGACGGAGGCGACACTTCCGCCCGATGAGCGCATCCACACGGTGGCGATCGTCACCCCGAACCACCTGCACCATCCGATGGCGCGCGCCTTTCTGGAGCGGGGCATTCACGTCGTCTGCGACAAGCCGCTCGCGGTGACGGTGGAGGAGGCCGACGACCTGTGCCGCCTGGCCGCGTCGACCGGCCTCGTCTTCGCGGTGACCTACAACTACTCCGGCTACCCGCTGGTTAAGGAGGCGCGCGCGCGGGTGCGGGGCGGCGCCATCGGCCAGGTGCGCAAGGTCGTGGTGGAGTATTCGCAGGGGTGGCTGGCGGAGCTGCTCGAGGCGGAGGGACACAAGCAGGCGGAGTGGCGCGCCGACACTGCGCGCGGAGGGCCGTCCGCCGTGCTGGGGGACATCGGATCTCACGCACACCACCTGATGCGCTACGTGACCGGCCTGGAGGTGCAGCGCCTGTTCGCCGACCTGGGCACCGTGGTGGCCGGCCGCACCGCCCACGACGACGCGGTGGTGCTGCTCGAGCTGGACGGCGGGGTCCGTGGCATGCTGATGGCGTCCCAGATCGCCACCGGCGAGCGCAACCACCTGCGCCTGCGCGTCTACGGCAGCGAGGGCGGGCTCGACTGGAACCAGGAGGAGCCGAATCGCCTTCGCCTCCTGCGGCCGGACGGCTCGGTGGAGGTGGTGCACCGCGCCGCCGGCACCCGCGCGCCCATGGCCGCGGCCGCCACCCGCCTGCCCGGCGGCCACCCGGAGGGCTTCGTGGAGGCGTTCGCGAATCTCTATGGTGAAGTGGCGAGGGCGGTGCGGGGGCGGGACTGCGGGGGCGGTCCCACGGTCCACGATCCGGCGACGGGAGGCGACAAGGCCCCCGAGCCCGACTTCCCCACCGTCCGCGACGGCGCCCGCGGGATCCACTTCATCGACGCCGCGATCCGGAGCCAGGAGGCGGGCGCCTGGATCGAGACAGACTACACGCCTCCCTGATTCCGCGATTTCGCCGTGCCCAACCAGGGCCAAAACGTTCCAGGCCGGTTCGGAGTCGACCCCGATCATGACATCAAGCAGCCCACAATCTCACCCCGACGCGACCGCGAACGCGTCCGGCGATCTCCGGATGGAGCCGCCGGAGATGCTCGCGCTCGCCCGCGAGACCGCCGAACTCCTGGTGGAGCGGATCGCGAATCTGCCTTCCGAAGGTGCCTGGGACGGTGAATTCAAGCAGGGACTCGACCACCTGATGGTGGAGCCGCCCGAAGATGGCTCTCCGGCGGCGGACGTGCTCCGGCGAGCCACGCGCGACATCCTTCCCCTGACGTTGCGCCTGGACCATCCGCGCTGCTTCGGATTCGTGCCGTCATCACCCACCTGGCCCGGCGTCCTGGCCGATTTCATCGCCGCGGGCTACAACGCCAACACCATCAGCTGGCTGGTCGCGAGCGGCCCCAGCCAGATCGAACTCGTCGTAGTCGATTGGATGCGCCGGTGGCTGGGATATCCCGGGAGCGCCGGAGGGCTCATGACGAGCGGTGGCTCGGCAGCCGCGCTCGACGCCTTCGTCGCCGCCCGCGAAGCGGCAGGAAACCCGGAGCGTGCCGCCGTATACATGAGCGACCAGAGCCACAGCGCACAGATCCGCGCGGCCAGGATCGTCGGCGTTCGGCCCGAGTGCGTGCGGCGGGTGACGAGCGACGGCCACTTTCGACTTGACATGGAGGCGCTGGCGGACGCCGTGGCCGGCGACCGCGCCGCCGGACTCCATCCCATCGCCGTGTGCGCGAATGCCGGCGCCGGCAGCACGGGTGCCATTGACCCCCTCGAACCGATGGCGGACTACTGCGAGGCCGAGAACATCTGGATGCACGTCGATGCCGCGTACGGCGGATTCGCGGCCATTACCGAGAAGGGCAGGAAGCTGCTGAAGGGGATCGAGCGGGCTGACTCGATCGGGCTCGATGCGCACAAGTGGTTCTTCCAGCCGTACGAGGCAGGCTGTCTTCTGGTAAAGGACGCGGAAACCCTCGAACATGCGTTCCGCGTTCCGCATGACATGCTGCAGGACTCGGTGTGGGGTGCAAACCACCCGAACTTCTCGGACCGTGGCCTGCAACACAGTCGCCTGTTTCGCGCGCTCAAGATCTGGATGTCGGTCCAGACCTTCGGGATGGCTGCGTTCCGGCGCGCGGTTTCGCTGGGGATGGAACTGGCCGGCCGGGCGGAGGACTACATCAGCGCGAGCCCGGTCCTGGAAGGGATGACGCGCGCCTCGCTGGGCATCGTGTGCTTCCGGGTCAACCCCACAGGCGGCGGCCTCGATGAAGCATCCCTGGACGCGATCAACCGCAAAGTACTCTCCCGGGTTTTCTGGGAGGATCGCGCGTTCATGTCGTCGACGCTTGTCGCCCGGCGTTTCGCGCTTCGAATGTGCATCCTCAACCACACGACCACCTGGGACGACGTGCGAGAGACCCTGAAGACCGCCGAGCGGTTCGGGACCGAGGCGCTGGCTTGACCCGGCCCGTCACCCTTTTCACGGGCCAGTGGGCCGACATGCCGCTGGCCGAGCTGGCCGCGAAGGCGAGCGCCTGGGGCTACGACGGCCTCGAACTCGCCTGTTGGGGCGACCACTTCGACGTGGCGCGCGCCGCCACCGACTCAGCCTACTGCGCCGAGCGCCGCGAGCTGCTCGAAGCCCACGGCCTCGGGGTGTGGGCCATCAGCAACCACCTGGTCGGCCAGGCCGTGTGCGACCCGATCGACGACCGCCACCGCGCCATCCTGCCCCCCCATGTGTGGGGAGACGGCGACCCGGAAGGCGTCCGCGCCCGCGCCGCCGCAGAGATGAAGGCCACCGCGCGCGCCGCCGCCAACCTGGGCGTCGAGGTCGTGAACGGGTTCACCGGCAGCTCCATCTGGCACCTGCTGTATCCGTTCCCGCCCGTCTCCGAAGACGTCATCGACGCGGGCTTCGCCGACTTCGCCGCGCGCTGGCACCCCGTCCTCGACGCCTTCGACGAGGCGGGCGTCCGTTTCGCGCTCGAGGTGCATCCCACCGAGATCGCCTTCGACATCGCCAGCGCCGAGCGCACGCTGGAGGCCATCGACAACCGCGATGCCTTCGGCTTCAACTACGACCCCAGCCATCTCGCCTATCAGGGCATCGACGCGGTTGAGTTCATCCACCGCTTCTCCGACCGCATCTACCACATGCATGTTAAGGACGTGTGGTGGGCCGATCGTCCGATGCCCTCCGGGGTTTTCGGGGGGCACCTGCCCTTCGGACACCGTAACCGCTCCTGGGACTTCCGCTCCCCCGGACGCGGAAAGGTGCCCTTCGAGGACATCGTGCGCGCCCTCGCCCGCATCGGCTACGCCGGACCGCTCTCCGTCGAATGGGAAGACATGGACATGGACCGCGAGCACGGCGCGAAGGAAGCCTGCGCCTTCGTGCGTTCCCTGGACTTTCCGCCTTCGAGCGCCGCTTTCGATGCCGCCTTCGAGCAACGAGAGACCGGCGCGGGCTGACTCACGCCATATCAACTCGGGCGACAAGGGGTTGGCGTACCCGCATGGGCCATGATCGTCCGGCAGATCGCCGCCCACAGTCTTTCGGACTCGGGTCGCCCGCGCTTATGTTGCGGGGTCTTTCGTCTTCCGGTCTCCTTCTCGCGGTGGGTCAATGGTCAAACGAACGATCACAGCGATACTGGTCGCCCTGGTAGTCACTCCCACCGTCCTGTCGGCCGCGCAGGGCCTCTCCGACGATGAACTCGAGCCTCTCGTGGTCCGTGTGGAAGAGGGCGTACTCGAGCGCGCCAAGCTGGCCCAGGTCATGGTGGACAAGATCTTCTCCTTCTCCGAGCTGGGGCAGCAGGAGATCGAGACCTCGGCCTACATCACGGGGATCCTCGAGGAGAACGGCTTCACCATCGAGCACGCACCCTCCGGCATTCCGACCGGCTGGTTCGCGCGCTGGGGAAGCGGCAGGCCGGTCATCTCCTTCGGGTCCGACATCGACGGCATCCCCAAGGCCAACCAGAAGCCCGGCGTGGCCTATCACGACCCGCTGATTCCGGGCGCCCCCGGCCACGGCGAGGGCCACAACTCGGGACAGGCCGTGAACGTGGTGGCGGCGCTCGCGCTGAAGGACGTCATGGAGGCCGAGGGAATCGAGGGCACGCTCGTGCTGTGGCCCGGCGTCGCCGAGGAGCAGCTGGGCTCGAAGGCCTGGTACGTGCGCGACGGCTATCTCGAGGACATCGACATCACCCTCTTCACGCACGTGAGCAGCAACCTGTCGGTGAGCTGGGGCCAGGGCGGCGGGACGGGGCTCGTCTCCGTGGAGTTCACCTTCGCGGGCGAGGCGGCGCACGGCGCCGGCGCTCCCTGGCGGGGCCGCAGCGCGCTGGACGCGGTCGAGCTGATGAACGTCGCCTGGAACTTCCGGCGCGAGCATCTGCGGCCCGACCAGCGCTCCCACTACGTGATCAGCGACGGTGGCGATCAGCCGAACGTCGTGCCGCCGAGCGCCTCGGTATGGTATTTCATCCGCGAGATGGACTACGAGGACATCAAGCGCAACTTCGACACGGCCATCCGCATCGCGGAGGGCGCGGCCCTGATGACCGACACCGAGATGTCGTACCGGATCATCGGAGCCGCCTGGCCCCGGCACTTCAACAGAGTCGTGGCCGAAACGATGCACGAACACATCGAGGACGTCGGGCTTCCGGAGTGGACCGACGACGACCACGACTTCGCGAGCGCCGTGCAGCAGTCGGTGGGAAGCGTCCCCTCGGGGATGCCCATCGCCCTCTCGGGCCTGGGGGAGCCGGGGCCACGCCGGAGCGGCGGGTCCGACGACATCGGGGACATCTCGTGGAACGTGCCCACGGTGACGCTGCGCTTCCCGTCGAACGTGCCGGGACTTCCGGGCCACCACTGGTCGAGCGCCATGGCGATGGCGACCCCCATCGCGCACAAGGGCGCGGTCGCCGGCGCGCGCGTCATGGCCCGCACGGCGCTCCAGCTCTTCGCCCAGCCGAAGCTCGTCGACGAGGCGTGGACCTACTTCCGGGAGGAACAGACCTCCGCCATGGAGTATGTTCCCTTCATCGGCCCGGACGACCCGCCTCCGATCGACCTCAACAGGGAGATCATGAACACCTTCCGTCCGCTCCTCGAGAAGTTCTATTATGACGAGACGCGCTTCGAGACGTATCTTGATCAGTTGGGGATCAAGTATCCGACTCTCGCGCGGCCGGCTTCGGCTTCCGCGGAGGGCCGGCAGGACCGCCCGGGATCGGGCTGAGGACATTCGCAACCGGAGTTGTTCGATGATCAACGCAAGCCGCAGGCTTCTCTCCACAGCCGCCGCCATGCTTTTCGTGGTGACCCTCACGGGCGCGGGCGGCCCCACGGAGGCCGTCACGGAGCCCCCGGTCGACGCACGGGCGGCGGCATCGGCCGACGATCCCACCGAGGTGGGCTGGCGCCTCCTGGCCAGCCTCAACTACCGGACCGGCGAGCCGAGCGAGGAGTTGGCGGCGCTCGCGGGCAAGCTCGTCAAGATCCCGGGATTCACGGTGCCGCTCGAAGACTGGGCGTCCTCGGCGACGGAATTCCTCCTCGTGCCTTACGTCGGCGCCTGCATTCACACGCCGCCGCCACCGCCCAACCAGCTCGTCTACATCGAGATGGATGAGGGCAAGCGGGCGAAGCTCGACGGGTGGAACCCGGTGTGGGTCGAGGGTGTGCTCGAGATCGAG
>VYDD01000251.1 GCA_009843625.1 Gammaproteobacteria bacterium
GGTAGTCGCCTCCGGGGCGGAAGATGCCGAGGGAGGACCAGAAGAGTGCCGGCGGAGGGACCAGTTCGTCCGATGCGCCCTCGGGAATCCGGAGGTCGTCGCCCACCAGAGCCGCGCGCAGCACGGTCTCGCCCCGCCCCGTGAAGAGGTCCAGCCGCGCGCGGTAGGGGGGTTCCAGCCGGGCGACCCCGCGACCGCCCGAGCGCAGCCCCGGTTCGCGCACGTTCCAGTCGAAGATGAGCCGTACAGGGGTCGTTAGCTGCGTGCGTGCCTCTACCAGCAGCGCATGGCGATGGTAGTCCAGGGCCGGCGGACCGGCGGGCGGGGGCTCCGGCGCCCGGGGCAGCCAGCAGCTCGCGGTCAGCGCGGCGCCGGAAAGGAGGAACACGCGCCGGAAGCGGGAACAGCTCATTCGGAATCGCGGTTTCAAGGCCGATGCGCTTGCCAATTGGGGACCACTGCCTACAACGATAATCGATGTCAGACCGGAATCCGAGACCGAATCCGCAGGCTGCCGGGCCGGCCTACGTGGTGAGCGACGCTCACCTTGGTGCGCAGCCGGGCGCGCGCGCCGCCGATCTCGTGGACTGGTTGCGGCATGTGCGCGGACGCGCGTCGCACGTGGTCCTGAACGGAGACATCTTCGACTTCTGGTTCGAATACCGGCGCGCGATTCCGCGCGGGCACGTGCGCGTCCTCGGGGCGGTCGCGGAGGTCGTGGACGCGGGCGTGCCCGTGACCTTCCTGGGCGGCAACCACGACTGGTGGGGCGGCTCGTGCCTGGCGGAAGAGATCGGGGTGTCGTTCCATCGCGCCCCCATCCGCACGTCCCTCGCCGGCCGCAGCGCCTACATCGCCCACGGCGACGGGCTGGGCCGCGGCGACTACGGTTATCGGGTCGCGAGCGGCATCCTCAGGTCGCGCATGTTCCGCCGCGGGTTCCGCTGGATCCATCCGGACCTCGGCGTTCGGCTCGCGGCCTTTCTCTCACGGACCGACAGCCACGAGGGCCGTCCGGGGGAAGGAAACCGACAGCGCGCCAGGGCGCTGGAGCTGCTTGCGATGCGGGAGCTCGAGCGCGACGAGACCCTCGACATCGTGGTCTTTGGACACACTCATGTCCCTGCGGTGGTGGAGGTTGCGGGCCGCTATTACCTCAACGCGGGCACATGGATGCGTGACCGTTGCTATGCGGTCATCGAAGCCTCGGGGCCTCCACGGATCGAGCACTGGGAGGGAGAGCCGCCTGCCTCCTAACGGCCCTGCAGGAACTCCGGGGTCCAGGGCAGCGACATGCCGACCTCGAACGCAGTGCCGGAAGGACCCGCGACCGGTTCCACCGTCAGCGGCGCCGGGAAATCGGCCAGGTGCGCAGAGACGAATGCGTCGGCGCCCCCGAAGAACGTGAAAAAGACCAGGAGCGCGACCCAGTCCTCCATCTGCTCGTCGCGCGCGGTCGCCAGCAGGCGAATGTCTTCGATGCTCTCGTCGGCCGCGAGTTCCGCTTCGATGGCTTCCGGCTCAACGCCGCCAAGCAGGAGTTCCGCGGTCTTCGCGGCCTCGAGCATCTGCTGGCGCCGTCTCGCGGTGCCGCGCAGCGAGTCGGTCTTGTAGGCCATCCACACGTTGCCCGCCTGCGCGAGAAAGTAGAAGGCGGCACGGCCGTACGAGCCCGATGCCGCCTGTCCCCAGCCGGGGACAAGGACGCTGCGCAGGAAGGCGCCGCCGGGGGATGGGCGGCCGGTCGATGGCGGCGCCTCCACGGAATCGGCCGCTTCGGGCGCGACGTTGGCCTGCGCTTCCTGGGCGCGAGCCCCTGCGGGCAGGGTCAGGGCGGCAATGGCGACCGCAGTCGCAGCAAGGATCCCCGCGGTCGGGACCGGGCGTGGGAAGGACCGGGGGAGCATCACCGCGGCTGGCTCGACGACATGTACCCGGCCGCAGGCTCAGACAGCCTCCAACTCATTGGTAAGATTATCAAATGCTACACTTTAGGTGGCGCGACAAGTGTCTGGACGAAAGAGTTCTGCCCGCCGGACATCGAACGCGCGTCTGCACCCATCGGCGAACGCGGCTGATACCCGCCAGCCACAGAGACGTTCTGCACTTTGGCCCGCAGTTCCGTTACCCAGGGGATCCAGGCGGCGATGGCGCTCGCCTGGCGCCCAATCGCGCTGCATCCTAAGGGGGCCTGCACGATCGAGGCTCCGATTTCGCACGTCCCGCGCGCAGCCGCACGGACCGTGGTGAGACGCCTCGTCACCAAAGCACGAGGGCCACCTCCATGAGAACTCCGCTCGTCGTCCTTTTCATCGGTGCCGCAGTCGCGGCAGCGTATCCGGACGTGCGAACCTCACCGGCAGCGCCGCCTGTCGAGCCGCAGGCCCGGTCTGGACCTGCGCTCGCCCCGCAATCCCCTTCCGCACCGCTCCGGGTACAGGAGCACGTCCTCGACAACGGCTTAACGATTCTCCTCGTCGAGGACCATCGAACGCCCCGCGTGGCCGCCAATCTGTGGGTCCGGGTCGGGTCCATGCAGGAGGCGGTGGGGCTTCATGGCATCACGCACTTCCTGGAGCACGTCATCCACCAGGGGACCACGACCGTGGGCACCCGCGATCTCGCCGCCGAACTGCCCATCCTGCAGGAGATCCACGACACCGAACAGGAGCTCATCGCGGCACGCAATCGGGCGCGCAATCAGCTTCGCGAGCGGGACGTCTTCTACGATGAGCTCGGGTGGCCGGTCACCCCCGACATGCAGGCCCTCAGGGAGCGGCTCTACGAACTCGAGGACCGCGACAACGAGTACCGCGACTTCTGGACCTCATACAAGTGGTACATGGAGCGCGGCGGGTACGTGCGGCACATGGATCCAGTCCCGGCGAGTACCGAGCAGGACTACATGGAGATGAACATGGCGCTCCCCCGGGAGCACCTGGAGCTCTTCTTCCGGCTCGAAGCGGAGCGCATGGTGAACGCGGTCTTCAGGGGATGGGAGGCGCAGCGCTTCACAGTCCTGGAGCAGATCCTCGGCGGCAAGAGCCGGCCGCAGACCCGCTTCAACGAGGCGATCGACGGCGTCACCTCGCAGGGCCATCCGGTCTACGTTCCGGACGGCGGACACCTTCGCGACTTCGACAACTTCACGCGGGCCGCGATGTGGCGCATCTACGACGACTACTTCGTGCCCAACAACGCGGCGCTTGTGCTGGTCGGCGACGCGACCCTCGACGAGATCGTACCTCTCGCGGAACGCTACTTCGGAGCGCTGCCCCGCGGGCCCGAGCCGCCCGCGGATCTCGACATCGAGGCCGAACTCGTGCCCGGCGGGTCGATCCGGCTCGACTGGACCGAACCGCTCTCGCCGCAGGTGCACGTGCGTTACCGCATTCCCGGGATGGGACACCCCGACCGGCCCATGCTCGACCTCATTGCCGCGCTACTGAACGGACCCCACGGCATGGCCGGCCAGACGATGGCGTCAAGCGGCACGGCGGCCTCGGTGTCCGCCGACTTCCGGGTGATCCACACCTACCGCTTCGGGTCGCCCGGCGCGTTCAACCTCGTCGCGCAGGCGCGGGCCGATGGCGACCTGGCGGCGGTTGAGCGGGCGCTGCTCGACGCTGTAGCCGACGTCCGCGAGGGACGGATCGACGAAGGTGCGCTGGAGCGGGCGCGGAAGCGACTCCGCGTGGAGTGGGCGGAGTTCCTGGACAACCCCCAGGAGCTCGCGTTCCTGATCGGGCACCACCACACGATGAACCACTGGAGCGTGCTGCCGGAGCTCATCGAGGCACGGGACAGGGCGACGGCGGCGGACGTGCAGCGTGTCGCGTCCACTTATTTCGTCCCGTCGAATCGGGTGATCGCCACGGCGCGGGCCCAGCCTCCGGAAGGAAGCGGGCCGAGCTGGCTCGACTTCCTGTGGGCCGAGCTGCCGGGGGATGGGCGATGAAGGGCCGTGGGAGCCGGACGCGCGGTGCGGCCGGGGCCGTGCTGGTCATGGGCATCCTGGTCATGGGCATCCTGGTCACGGGTATCCTTGCCGGTTGCGGGGGCGACTCCCACGACACCCTCCCGGGGCGCTCAAGACCGATCCTGGACCACGATTGGCCGAGCCCGGGCGAGGTCGCGCCCGGCCCCGCCGCGTTCACGCCACCCGATCCATCGGAGGCTCTCTACGAGACATCGAGCGGCGCGCGGGCCTACATCGTGGCCGGCACGCCGGCCGACCCGTTGGTGCGCCTCACGGCGGCCCTGCCGGTGGGACGGCTCCACGAGCGCGTAGGTGAGGCCGGCGCGTCGGCCCTCCTGATCCAGCTCCTCACAACGCGAGGCCCCGTGGGCGCGAGCGACCCGCTCACCCTCCGGCTGGCCGAGCTGGGGGCGTCCCTCGGCCCCGTCGAAGCCCTCGACGCCGCCCATCTATCGCTGAGCGTGCTTCCGGAGGATTGGCAGGAGGCGCTCGAGTTGCTCGTGGAGCTCCTGCGGAATCCCGATCTCGACGTTGCGACGATTCGCGAGTACAGGACTGGCCCGGGCTACGACATGCCGATGGCCGGGATCGGGGGCGACGGCTTTCGTCCCAAGGTCGAACTGGAGCGCCGCATCCACGGTCATCCCCTGGCGCCGCCCGACCCGGGCACGATGGTCTCGCCGGAGGCCGTGCGGGCGCTGGCCTCCCGAAGTCTGGCAGCCGACCGGGTGATCTTCGGGGTCGGAGGCCCTGTTTCCCGGGCCGAGGTGGAAGAGGCGCTGGAGGCGGCGACCCGGGGCTGGGCGAGAAGCGGCGAGCCGTTACCGGACCCCTCGGTGATCGAGCCGACCGCGACCTCGACCGGTACAGGCGGTTCCGCGACGCGGTTTCACGCCGTGGACGTGCCGAGCCTCGAGGGCTGGATCGCCATCGGGCGCGCGGTGGGCGCCGTCCCCGAATCGGACCGGGCCGCCCTGTCCGTGCTCCGCTTCATCCTCGCCGAGCGCCTCAACATCGCCGCGCGCGAGATGCGCGGCCTCGCCAACCGGGACGACTTCGAGGTTCCCGCGACGGCATCCGGCACCGGCCTCCTGCTGGTTCGCACTGGTGGACGCCCGGAGGCCGTGGCGCCTCTGGTCCGCTACAGCCTGGACGAGGTGGAGCGCATGCACGATCCGGACGCGCCGGTGACCGAAGCCGAGGTCGCGCGAGCCCGGGGCTGGCTGGTGAACGCGGCCTGGCGACGGTCGCTGGAACTCGCGACCAGCGCGAGTGGGACGTTCGCCCTGGAGCGCGTGCGCCGCGGCAGTACGGACCACCTCATGGGGTGGCCCGCCATGGTGCAAGCCGTCACGCCGGACGACGTGAAGGCGATCGCGCGGGAGTACCTGGACCCGGCAACCTTCGTGACCGTGGTGGCGGGGCCGCTGGAGCGCATCCGAGCCGCCCGCCACCCGCGCTGGCCCGTGGGCCTGGACGAGGTGGAGGCGGAACTCGGCCGCCCCTGATCTGCTTTTCGAGGAAAGGAAACGCCCCCGGCGCGGACGAGTCATGACTACGCTCAGAACCGATCGGCTGCTCTTGCGCCCGTTCGAACTAACGGACGTCGACGACGTCTACGCCTACGCGCGCGACTCCGAGTGGGGCCGGTATCTGCCTGTTCCCAGCCCCTACGAGTACAGGCACGCCGTCGAGTTCGTGGCGCGCTCCGTGCTTGCTCCGTGGGATACTAATCCCGCCTTCGCGATCTGCCTGCGCGGCCGGTGCGTCGGCGGAATCAACGTCAGGGTCGACACGTCCGCGGGGACAGGGGAAATCGGGTACAGCATCGCCCGCGCGCACTGGGGCAAGGGCCTCACAGCCGAAGCCGCGACAGCGGTCATGGACTGGGCGTTCGACGAGTTCGGTCTCGCGAAGATCACCGCGATGGCGGACCTCGTGAATACCCGGTCCTCGAGAGTGATGGAAAAGCTGGGAATGAGGCGGGACGGGCTGCTGAGAAGCGAACGTCCAAGCGACGCCGACCCGGGCACCCGGCAGGACATGGTGATTTACTCCGTTCTGCGCGACGAGTGGCAGGCGCGCGCGTCGGGTTAGACGGCCGGCCCCGCTACTGCACTTACGGCCAGAGATCCACGTCGGCCGTCAGGTGCCGATCCAGGAAAGCCAGCATCCTCGGCATCCACTGGAGCCGGGCGGCCCGGCCCGCAACATCATCGTACCGCTCGTAGGTGACCGGCTTGTAGTAGCGGGCGGCCTCCGTGGCGAACGCCCGCATCTGCACGTCGCCCTCGCCGGCGATGATCAGCAGAGGCATCCCGACATCCTGCGCGAACAGCGTGGGAGACGCCCGCCGGAAGGTCTCGCGGTTCTCCGTAAGCAGGCCGAGTTCGTACTGGTACATGTTGATGTTGGCCAGAGCCGACTCGCTCTCCACCAGTTGAATGCGGTTGGCGTATCCCTCCCGCAGGGGCACGGCGGCCCGGAAGGCGTCCGGGGCGAACGTGCTCGCGGCGAAGCTCAGATAGGCTCCGTAGCTCACGCCCGTGACCGCGACGCGGTCGCCGTCGATGTCGGGCAATGTGCCGAGATACCTCGCGCCGGCCACGACATCATCCAGATCACACCGCGCCCAGCACCCGTTGTTCGCCTCCTCGTGCTCCCAGCCGAAGCCTGAGCTCCCTCGGATGTTGGGCGCCAGAACTGCGTATCCGTGCTTGATGAAGTAGTGGGCGTCGGCGTGTCGCCTCCATCCATCCTCGAACTGCGAAGAAGGTCCTCCATGGACCCAGACGATGGCCGGATACCCGCCGGGCGGCGGAGGCTCGGGAGGCCGGAACAGGTAGGAGTTGATGGTGAGCCCGTCGTTCTCGTAGCTCACCCGTTCGGGCATGAAGAAAGCGTCGGCCAGCGACGGATCCGGCAACGAGTGCGTCAGGCGGGTCGGCTCGCCGCCGGCCGCATCCATGACGAACAGGTCCGGGACCTGCGCCGGAGTGTCGAAGGTGAAGGCGATGCGGCTGCCGTCCGGTGACCACGCCGGGTTCGCCACGAGGCCCATCTCCGGAGCGAAGAGGGTCTGGACGGTCCCGTCGTCCACCGAGGCAATCCGCAGAATCTGCCGGCCCCTCAGGTTGGACGTGTACGCGACCCTGGCGCCGTCGGGAGACCAGCGGGCGTAGCCCCGGAACGGCTTCTGGGAGCTCTGATCGGCTGCTTCGGGCGCGAGCGGACGAGGCTCTCCGCCCTCCATCGGCGCGAGCCACCAGTTGATCCAGCCGCTGCGGTAGGAGCGGAACAGCACCAGGTCGCCTCTCGGTGAGACCTGGCCAGGCCCGAACTCCTGGCCGGTGCGATAGTCCATCCAGTCGCGGTCGCTCACGATTAGACGCTCGCGGGCGCCGGTGGCGGCGTCTATGGAGATGACGTCGTGGTGGATCCACCACTGATCCATGCGCACGAACACGATCCTGGAACCGTCCGGCGTCCAGGTGGGCTGCACGTCGTAGCGGGTGTCGGTGGTGAGCCGCTTCACCTGTCCCTCCGGCACCGACACCGTGTAGATGTCGTAGTTGCCGCGCAGCGAGTTGGAGAAGACGATGTGCCCCCCGTCAGGGGACCAGCTCCAGGAAAGCGTGCGGGCACCGAGGTCGGTCAACTGGAGCGCGCGCTGCTCGGAGAGGGACCAGAGCCAGAGTTCCTGCCCGTCGCCGGATGCGCTCGACACGTAGCCGATCCACGCGCCGTCCGGGGAGTACGCCGGGTTGGTGACGGCCTCCACCGGGATCGCCCCGGGATCGCCGCCATCGCCGTCGACGGTCCACAGGGTGTCGCGCCCGAGGAAGAGAATCGTCGAACCGTCTGGGGACCAGTCGGGCACGGCTCCGTCCACGAGGGAGCTCGTTGACACGAACTCCTCCAGGGTGAAGTCGCCGCGGGTGCGGGTGGACGCGGGCGTGCCGCTGGTTTCCGCGCAGGCCGCGCCGGAGAGAGCAACGAGGAATGCCAACAGCGCTCGCTTCATCGGAGCCTCCCTACTCTGGAGCCGGCACTGGGGGGAACGCTCCCGTCCTGAGGAATTCGATCACCGCATCCGTGGTGAAGCGATCGTTCATCAGGAAGGTGTGGGACCGGGGGACCACGATCAGCGGCACGTCCTCGATTCTGGTGTTGTCGACGCCGACCATGCCGTCGTCGGGGCCCGGGATGAGCGCCGAACCGATGGGGTTGAGGCTGCGGTTTCCCGCGATGATTCCGACCTCGTACTCCGGGGGAGGCAGGCTTGCCGGGATGCCGGTTTCGTCGGTGCCCAGGCCCCTCCCCGCCGGTCCCAGGAGGTGCCCGAGTTCCTGCTCCCGGAACCAGTCCGCCACTTCGCTCCCCTGGTTGGGAGGCGCGAGCAGGACCACCCGTCCCAGGGACTCGGGTGGGGTGTCGGCCAGGTAGCGGCGGATCACGAGCCCGCCGAGCGAGTGGCCCACGAAGTGAACGCGCGGAGCCGCGGCGCAGCAGGCCGACACCTCGGCGGCGAGCGTTTCGGCATGTTCGGCGAGGGTTCCGCCGCGCGAGTCGTAGTCCACGTTGGTGACATCGTAGCCGGCCCACTCGAGCCGCTCGGCAAGCAGGGCCATGGACGCCCGGGTGCGTCCGAGCCCGTGCATGAGGACGACGGACTCCTGCGCTGATCCCGTTCCAGTCCGATACCCGAAGACGGCGGCCGCCGCAAGAACAACGCAACAGCCGACGAGCAGGGCATTCGACGGCCGCGGCCCGCGGGGATTCCGGCTGCTCGCGTGCCGCGTGGACTTCACACGGCGATCAGCGGCTCCCCGCCAATCCTGCAACCTCCTTCGGAGCGTCTGCCAGACCTCAACCAGCACCGTCGATTCACCCGTGCAGAGCCTCAATGCGCTCGACCATCTCCGTGGATTCCCGCGGCCCGAATAATCCCCCCAGGATCATGGCCGCGGGAA
>VYDD01000412.1 GCA_009843625.1 Gammaproteobacteria bacterium
GGGTGGGCGAGCTGGCTGCCGCCTGGGCAGCGGGCGTATTCACGCTGGAAGACGGGCTGCGCCTCGCCGCGGCCCGCGGGGCCGCAATGGCCCGGCCGAAAGTGCGGATGGCGGCCGCCGCGCCGGTCGACGATCCCTCCGCTCGAGACCGGGACCCGCTGGCCGAACTGGAAACGGCGTGCGCCGGGATGTCGTTCTCCCGCCCCGCGGTCGTGATGGTCAGCCAGGTCACCGGCACGGTTCTGGCGGCCGACGAGGCGCTCGACAGCGCCTACTGGCGCCGGCAGGCGAACGCACCGGCCTACCGGAGCCTGGCCGGGGCACTCGCGGGGCTGGACGCCGAACTCGTCCTGGAGATCGGTCCGCGTCCGGGACCGGGGCCCACCCCGCTGCGCGAATGGTCGGATGCGGGCGCCCGCCCCGACCGCACCTTCGCGGAGTCGGTGGCAGGCGCCTACGAGGCGGGACTGCCCATTTCGTTCGCCGGCCTGTTCGCCGGGGAGGCGCGCCGCCGGATCTCTCTCCCGGGCTATCCGTTCCAGCGCAGACGACACTGGGTCGGTCCGGCGAGGTGAGCGGCCGCGGTTCCGGCGGCGAACCCTCCCTTCGCTACCAGCCCGACGAGAAGCCCCCGCGCCGGCTCTCGCTCGGCGTCGGCCTGCAGCTCGCAGTGCTCAACATCGCCGCCGTGATGCTGATCCCCATGGTGGTGATGCGGGCCGCCGGCATGCCCGACGCCTACCTCTCGTGGGCCGTGCTCGCGTCGGTCACCATCTGCGGCGTGGCGACCATCCTGCAGGCACGGCGCGGGGGGCGCATCGGGATGGGGCACGTGATGGTCATGGGCACCTCCGGGGCGTTCATCCCGGCGTCCATCATGGCGCTCGACCAGGGCGGCGCTGCCCTGCTCGCCACCCTCGTCGCGATCTCCGCTCTGGTCCCGCTCCTCCTGTCGTGGCGGCTTTCGCTCTTTCAGCGCGTCCTGACGCCCGCGGTTTCGGGCACCGTGATCATGCTCATCCCGGTCACGGTCATGCCGTTCATCTCGAGCCTCCTGTCCGGCTCGTCCGGCGCAGGCCCTCCCCCCGGCGCGCCGCTCAGCTTCCTGGTGACCGTGCTCGTCATCGGAGGCCTGGTGCTCAAGGCGAGCGGAGCGCTGCGGCTCTGGGCCCCGGTGATCGGCGTGGTCCTGGGCTCGCTGATCGCCGCCGGATACGGCCTCTACGACCTGGAGCGCGTCGCTGCGGCTTCCTGGGTCGATCTTCCGCGAATCCAGGCACCCGGGCTGGATCTCGGCTTCGGCGCCGCGTTCTGGACCCTCCTGCCCTCGTTCCTGCTGGTGGCCGTGATCGCCGCCATCCGCACGATGAGCAGCGCGGTGGCCGTCCAGCGCGTCTCGTGGCGCCGGAGGAGCCGCGCGGTCGACTTCCGCGCCGTCCAGGGCGCCATGGCGGTGGACGGCGTGGGCAACGTGCTGGCCGGGCTTGCCGGGACCGTCCCGGGAAGCGCCACCACCACGAGCGTCCCCCTGACCCAGCTCACCGGTGTGGCCGCGCGCGCGGTCGGGGTCGTGGCCGGCGCGGCCTTTGTCGCCTTCGCGTTCCTGCCGAAACCCTTCGCCGCCGTGCTCGCCATTCCCGACCCGGTCTTCGCCGGCTACCTCGTCATCCTGCTCGCCATGCTGTTCGCGATCGGCATGAAGATCGTGCTGCAGGGTGGATTGGGATACCGCGAAGGCCTCGTCGTCGGCATCGCCTTTCTGGCCGGAACGGGTTTTCAGTACGGCCTCATCTTCCCCGAGCAGGCGTCCGAATTCGCGGGCGGCCTGCTGGAGAACGGCATGAACGCGGGCGGATTCAGCGCCATCCTCATGACCCTCTTCCTCCGCCTGACGGAGCCCCGCCCGAGCCGCATCGAAACGGGACCC
Organism: Gammaproteobacteria bacterium; assembly: GCA_009843625.1. Lineage (GTDB taxonomy): Bacteria > Gemmatimonadota > Gemmatimonadetes > Longimicrobiales > Gaopeijiaceae > BD2-11. The sequence continues at coordinate 1,928 of VYDD01000412.1, forward strand.
GGCAGCGCGGAACTACCGGCGATCCGCCGGTTCCTGGGCGATTTCGCGTCCCGCAGCGGGTGGGGCGAGGAGATGGCCGGCCGGCTCGGGGCCGCCGCCGAGGAGGCGCTGCTCACGCTCGCGCGCGAAGAGGATTCGGGACGAGAAGGGGCCAGCGGCCGCCGGCGTCTCCTGCTGTCGGCCAGCAGGGAGAAGGGCGGCGCGGTGCTCGAGTTCGTTGTCGGCCCCGGGACCGGAAACCTGCAGGACCGGATCGCCCTGCTCGAAGAATCCGCCGACGAAGCCTCCATGGAGCGCGAGGTGTCGCTGCGCCTGCTCCGCCATCTGGCGTCTTCGGTCCGCCATCAGCAGTACCACGACACGGACATCATCACGGTTCGCGTGGAGGCGCCGCGCGACTCCGGCTGACGGGTCGTCGCAGGAGTGCCGCGCCGAATCTCGCCCGGGACCCGATCGCAGAAACACCGTCAACCTCAGCTCACGGGAGAACCACCCCATGCACGATGTCAACCTGATCGCAGTCCTGGTCGCCGGGATCGTCCCGATGATCGTCGGCATGCTCTGGTACGGCCCGCTCTTCGGGAAGCGCTGGCTGGCGCTGATGGAGACGACGCGCGAGGAGATCCAGGAGGGCTTCAATCCGATGAAGACCTACGGCATCAGCTTCCTGCTCTCGCTGGTCACCGCCTTCATTCTGGCCCAACTGATCGCCGATATCGCTCCCGGAGACGTCTCCTCGCTGGGCGGCAGCGGCGGATCCGCGATGGTCGGCGTTCATGTGGGGCTCATGGCGCTGGTCGCATTCGTACTCCCGGTCGCGCACCAGGGGGTCACGTTCGAGGGCCGGAAGGCCGGGCTCGCGTGGCTGAACGTCGGCTACAACGGGGTGGCGCTCATCGGGCAGGCGGTGGTCATTGCCGCCTGGGGCGTGTAGCCTACTCGAGCAGCCCGCTCTCCTCCAGAAAGCCCCGCATCACCGCGACGCAATCCGCCGGATTCTCCACCTGCAGGAAATGCGTCGTCTCCGGAATGAAATCGTAGTCCACCGTCTCGATGTGGCTGAGGTCGAAGGTGGGCAGATACGCGTACGGCAAGGTCGGATCGGAGCCGATCACCTTCGTCGGACACGGAAGATTGCCGAAGTCCACGAGGAACGCGAAGGTCCTCACGTAGGCGATGATCTGCGCCTCGTATTCGCGGGGACAACGGAGTTCGAAGCCCCCTTCCCCGGAGGACTCGCGCAGAATCGTTCGAGCCATCAGATCCGCGGCCCCCGGAACCGCCCTGGTGAGCAGCGGCAGAAAGTTGAGGAGCTCCGTGAAGTCCTCCCTCTTCCGGAACTGGTCCGCGCGGCGGCTCGCCATCCCGGCCGCCGCCTCGGCGATCGAGTCGTCTTCCGGGTCCGTGGGACCGGGACGGTAGAGCGGTGGATCGAACAGGACCCACGCGGACAACCTGTCGCACCCACCCGTCCCCAGCGTGGATGAGAGGAGCGCCGTCAGGGCGGAAAGCGAATGAAAGACCCCGGTCGTGGGCCGTTCCCCGTACCGGCGGGCCGCTGCCTCGATGACGCGCTCCTGGTCGCGGACCAGGTTGGGCATGTTGTGCTCCGGGCGTGCCCCGACGGCATTCCAGCCATGGTTCCGCAGATCGTAGAGCAGCACATCGAACTCACCCGTCAGGAGAGACCAGAACGGGTAGTAGAAATCCATGGCCAGGCCGTTTCCGTGGCCCAGCAGAAGACGCGGGCCGGCCGGATTCCCATGCCTGCGCAGAATCGTGACGGTGCCGTCGTCCTGAAGAACCTCGCACACGGAGCGCGGCTCGGGGATCTCCCATCTGGCTGCCCGGTTCATGCTGGCGGCCGCTACACCCCCGATGCGCTATGTCGAAACCGGCACCCGCCCGGCCGGGCGGGTGCGCGATGAGACGGGATGCGCCCCGATCAGCTGGCGTCGATGCGAGCGGCCAGGCCGCGCAGAGATCCGATGCCCATCCACTCCTCGGGGGCAATCTCGACGCCGAATTCGCTGGCCACCAGCTTCACGAAGGCGACGCAGTCCAGAGAAGAAACCCCGGCTTCGCCGAACGCCAGGTCAAAGTCCGGTTCGTGGTCCAGATCCAGGTGCTCGTCGATGAGGGCGCGGAGGCGTGCTTCAGTCGTAGACATTCTGTGTCGGATCCTTGGGTAGTGAGTAAACTGGTGAAGGTGCTGCCGGTCGATTCTTTAACTCGGCAACGGTGATGTCAAGCCACGGGCTCACTTCCGGACGATGGCGCGTTCCGTCAGAACGCGGCTTCGATCTGCCAGAATAGAACCCGGTAGTCGAAGACGGTAAAGGCGATGCGATCCCCCGCGGGCGAATAGGCGGGCTGGGTCTTGTGGGAGGGGTCGAAGGTGAGCTGCTCGGCGGCTCCGCCTCCGGCGGGAACCCGGAAGATCTGGAAGAACCCGTCTCCGGCCCGGTCGACGTACGCCACCCAGCGCCCGTCGGCCGAGACGCCGATTCCCGAGTGGAGCTGGTCCGAGCCATAGTCGTGGAAGCGCTCCGGCGTTCCACCCGTCCGGGAAACGCGCCACAGGCTCTTGCGCCCGACGGCCTCCGCCGCCTCGAAGATGACCGTCTCGCCCGCGTCGGCCCACTCTCCCTGGATCACGTCCTGCTCGAAGCCCTCCAGATCGATGCGGGTCTGGGGCTGCGTCACTTCGCCGGTCTCCTGGTCGATGCCGATGACGAAGAGGTGCGCCCGACGCGCCCCGGCGTCGTCCACGCGATAGCTGGGGAAGAGGATCCAGCGCCCGTCGGCCGACCAGCGCGCCCACCCCGTCTCGTGGCCGTCTTCGCTGATCATGCGTGCCTCGCCGCTTCCGTCGGCGGCCATGAGCCAGATGTCGTCGGATTCCACGTGGGTATGGAAGGCGATCCAGCGCCCGTTGGGCGAGGTGTGCATGCCCTGGTCCTCGGAGTAGGACTGGCGCACCACGCGCTCGGGGGCGTCATGCGGTTCGCTCGCGTTGCCTCCGACGATGCCGATGTGCTGTGCGATGTCGGGGTAGTGGAAGTCGTCCGTGACGTGGCGCCAACTGCCGAAGGTGAAGGCGACTTCGGATCCGTCCCAACTCCACGTCGGCGTTTCCGACTGGAATGTGGTCAGCGGGGCGGACGGCCCCCCTCCGGCCGGCGCCGTCGCGACGAACACGCGGTAGTCCTGCGACTTGAAGAGGATGCGCCCATCGGCCCCAACCGAGGGGGCATAGGCGTCGCGGACGAAACCGGTGAGGTGGGTGGGCGCCCCGCCCGCGGCCGGTCTGGCCCAGAGATCCAGAAAACCGCCTTCGCCCGGTGCCGCGTAGTAGACCTGGCCGCCGTCCGGTGAGAAAGCGAGCGGCCCGTACGCCTCCTAGTCGGTGAAGAGCGGCTCGGGTGAGTCGCAGGGGAGGTGCAGCCGCTGATGGTCGTCCTCGAAGGACAGGCAGGCGAGCCGCCCGTCCGGTGACCACGCGGGGAAGGAAAGGCGGGTTCCGGTCGCGGCCGGGCGCGCGCTGCCCCCGTCCGCGTCCAGGAGCCACACTGTGGACTCGCCTCCGGCCGACGACACGCCGGCCACGGTGGTGCCGTCCGGCGACCAGGCGAGCATGTCCAGCGCGAGCAGGTCGGGCGCCTGGTCACGGCCCGGCCACAGCGGCTCCCGCCCGCCGTCCGCCCGGTCGTAGAGCCACCACTCCTGACGGCTGCGGTCGAAGACGCGCTCCCGCACGGCGACATGGCGGCTGTCGGGCAGCCAGGCGAGGAAGCGCATCGACGCGCCGCCCGACCCCATGACCCGTTCCGCGCCACCGCGGACCGGAACCACATGCAGGCGGTCGCGCTCGCTGTACGCCAGCCAGCGGCCATCGGGCGACACCACGCCGAGGGGGTCCCGGTACGCCACCGGTCCCACCTGTTCCGCGGAGGCGACGTATTGGAGGGGCGGGAGGCCCGCTTCCGCTGCGGGGCCCTCGGCACACCCGCTGATCGCGAGCACGAGAAGCGCGGCGGCGGGGATCCGGCTGGCAGGATGGACGCAAACGGCCACGCCTTTTCGGCCCCCCGGTCCACCGGTCGCCGCTATCGTCATTACGCCATCCCCATTCGTTGTGGCAGGGTCTCGAGCGCGATGATCTCGTATCGGCGCGCCCCCCTGGGCAGCTTCACCTCGACCTCCTCTCCCGGGCGCGCGCCCATCAGGCCGCGGCCGATCGCGGAGGCCATCGATACATGGCCTGCCTCGATGTCGATGTAGTCACCGGCCGCGATCGTGTACGTTACCTCGATTTTCCGTACACAATCACGGACCGTAACCCGCGAGCCGAAGCCAACCCTGTCGGCGGGCATGCCCTCCACGTCGATCTGCGACAACTCGGCCACCCGCTGCGTCAGATGGCCGATGCGCGCGTTCACGAACTGCTGCCGCTCCAGCGCCGACTTGTACTCCGAGTTCTCGCGCAGATCTCCGAGTTCGACGGCCTTGCGAATGCGCACCGGGAGCTCGAACTGCAGTTCCCGGGAAAGCGCCTCGATTTCTTCTTCGATGCGTTGCCTGATCTCGTTCAGCATGCGGCCCCTCCGGACGAAACGGGAAGACGGAGCGGCGCGCCCTCAGGCACGCGGGTCGGAGGTGGCCAGGACCACCTCGCGACGGGCCTGACGGTCCGCCCTGACCGCTTCCCGGAACCCGGCGTCCGCGACCCCGAGGATCTGCGTGGCCAGGATCGCGGCGTTCACCGCCCCGGCCTTGCCGATGGCCAGCGTCGCCACCGGCACGCCGCCCGGCATCTGGACGGTGGAGAGGAGCGAATCGAGGCCGTCAAGCGCCGAACTCATGGGCACGCCCAGCACCGGCAGCGCGGTGCTCGACGCCACCACGCCAGCCAGGTGCGCGGCTCCGCCGGCGGCGGCGATGATCACGCCCAGCCCGCGCTCCTCGGCCGTGCGGGAGTAGTCGAGCACCACGTCCGGGGTGCGGTGGGCGGACATCACCCGCACTTCGTGGGGAACCCCGAGCGACTCGAGGGTGGCGGCGGCATGCGTCATCACGGGCCAGTCGCTCTTCGAGCCCATGATCACGCCGACTTTGGGATTGCCATTGGAGTCCATGCGTACGAGACCGATGCTGTTGGGGAGAAGCCGGAAGGGAGAGCCCACGATGCAGAACCCCCGCGAAGGGGTCAAGGGTTGAATTGGCGCCGAACCCGGAGTTACTGTCTCGTCTGTCGCATCCGCGCCCGTCCCGAACATCACCTCAGGATCAACAGGGGAAACCGAATGAACATCAGGGTCACGCTTCGCTGGCTGCAGGTACTCGACAAGCTCGAACCCTGGTATAAGAACAAGGGCGAGTTCGTCTTCTGGACCAAAGTCACCAGTGGAGACAGCACGCAGGACCGTCGGTTCCCCGAAGAGGGCCACTATTCCATTTCGGACCATCGCCGCTGGAACAAGCTCGACCATCTGAACAAGGTCATGTATGACGGCGAGGCGGGCGACTCGCTGTGTATCGAGCTCCGCGGCGTCGAGACGGACAGGTTCTCTGCCGACGACGAGCTGGAACGCTACTCACGCGAATTCTCGGGCCCCGTGGAATCCTGGGTGGGCCGTCATCGGCCGGGCGACGAGGGGCCGCCCGACCCGGAGGCGATGAGCAACTGGCGGATCTGCTACGACGTGGAGATCGTCTAGGGCCGAGCGCCCCGGCCGGCGTCAGCCAGGCACGGCGGCACCGTACTCACGGGCCGATGACACGGACCAGGTGATACCGCTTCTTCCCGCGCCGCATCACGACGAACTCCCCGTGCAGCGCGTGCTTCGACGTAACGCGCGAAGAGATGTCCGCGACCCGGCGGTTGTTGAGGTAGACGCCCCCGCCTGCGATGGCGCGCCTGGCATCGCTCTTCGAGGCGGCCAGACCGGAACCGTGTAGCAGATCCACGAGCGGGAGACCCTCGCCCCCGACATCGCCGCGCGTGACCCGACTGGAGGGCACGTCCGCGAAGATGTCCGCGATTTCGCCGGCGTCCAGCCCTTCGACTTCGCCGCCGAACAGCACCTCGCTCGCTTTGCGCGCGCGGCCCAGTCCGTCCTCCCCGTGGAGACGGCGGGTAACGTCGGCGGCCAGCGCCTTCTGCGCGAGGCGTCGATGCGGTTCAGCCGCGATGGATGCCTCCAGTTGCTCGACCTCCTCCCGCGGAAACAGCGTGAACAGGCGCAGGTAGGCCCCCGCGTCCGCATCCGCGGTGTTCATCCAGAACTGGTAGAACCGGTAGGGCGTGGTGCGCGCCGGATCCAGCCACACGGTCCCGCTCTCGGTCTTGCCGAACTTGGTGCCCGAGGAGGTGGTCAGGAGCGGGAAGGTGACCCCGTACGCGCGGGCGCCGCGCACGCGCCGGATGAGTTCGATGCCGGCGGTGATGTTTCCCCACTGATCGCTGCCGCCCATCTGAACGGTGCACCCCATGCGGTCGTGCAGTTCGAGGAAGTCGTAGGCCTGCAGCAGCACGTAGCTGAACTCGGTGAACGAGATGCTCGCCTCCGGGTCCTGTACGCGCCTGCGGATCGAGTCCTTGCCGAGGAGGGCGTTGATGGAGAAGTGCTTGCCCACGTCGCGCAGGAAGTCGACCATCCCCACCCGGCCCAGCCAGTCCAGGTTGTTGGCCATGCGCGCGGGATTGCCCTTCACCTCGAAATCGAGGAAATGCGCGAGCTGGGAGTGGATGCCGGCGGCGTTGGCTTCCGCCTCTTCCTTCGACAGCAGCGCGCGCTCCGCGGCCTTCTCGGACGGGTCGCCGATCAGGCCGGTGCCTCCGCCCACCAGCGCAACCGGGGTGTGTCCCGCGCGCTGCAGGTGCACCAGTCCCATGATGGGCAGCAGGCTGCCGACGTGCAGGCTGGAGGCGGTCGGGTCGAAGCCGATATAGGCGACCCGCGGCCTGGAAGCGAACGCC
>VYDD01000434.1:0-801 GCA_009843625.1 Gammaproteobacteria bacterium
GGCGAAGCTCGACGGGTGGAACCCGGTGTGGGTCGAGGGTGTGCTCGAGATCGAGATGACCCAGAGCGTGTACGGCTACGTCGGCTTCACCATCACCGGCCAGCGCGTCTATCCGTACGGTTCCTGATCCGCGGATGCGGCCAGCTGCCTGCATCAAGCGCGCCCTCGCCTGAGTCGAGGGCGCGCTTTTTTGGTGAGACGACGTTCGCAGGGAGACCCCAATAGATGAGCCTCGCGATCGATCTCCGGCGTCTGCGTTTCCGCTACGGCGGAGGTCCCTGGGTGCTGGACATCCCCGAGCTGACTCTCGAACGCGGCGAGCGCGCGTTCCTGTTCGGCCCCAGCGGCAGCGGCAAGACCACGCTGCTCGGGGTGCTGGCCGGGGTTCTGCAAGCGAACGAGGGCGAGGTCAGGGTGCTGGGCGAGGACCTCGCCTCACTCTCGAGCGCACAGCGGGACGCCTTCCGGGCGGAGCACATCGGCTATGTCTTCCAGATGTTCAACCTCATCCCCTACCTGTCGGTGCTCGACAACATCGCGCTCCCCGCGCGCATGGACCCTGCACGCCGGGCCCGGCTGGACGGCGCCGGCGTGAAGGAGACCGCCGCGCTGCTGGCCGATCATCTCCATATCGGCGATCTGCTGAAGAAGCCGGTGACGGAGCTCTCGGTGGGTCAACAGCAGCGCGTGGCCGCCTGCCGGGCGCTCATCGGCGCCCCGGAACTCATCGTCGCCGACGAACCCACCTCCTCCCTGGACTTCGACCGCCGTGAGGCCTTCCTCGAGCTGCTCTTCCAGGAG
>VYDD01000434.1:811-1310 GCA_009843625.1 Gammaproteobacteria bacterium
CGCCCTCCTGATCGGCGTCGAGAACGTGCGCGTGGGCATGCGCGAGAGCTTCTCGAACACCATCAGCCAAACCGACCTGATCGTGGGCGCCAAGGGCGGCACGATTCAACTGCTGCTGTACTCGGTCTTCGGCATGGGATCGCCGACGAATAACCTCACCTGGGACACCTACCGCGAGTGGGCCGAGCATCCCGCCATCGAGTGGACCATTCCCTACGGCCTGGGCGACAGCCACATGGGATTCCGCGTCATCGGCACCAACGAGGACTTCTACCGGCACTACCGGTATCGAGGGGGGCAGGCCATCGCGCTGGCCCAAGGCCGGCCCGGCTCGGGGGTTTTCGATGTAACCCTGGGCGCGGATGTGGCGAGCGAACTGGGCTACGGGCTCGGCGACGAGGTCGCGGTGACCCACGGGATCGGCGAGGTGGGCTTCCTGAACCACGACCAGATGCCGTTCACGGTAGTGGGTATCCTCGACAAGACCTTCACCCCGGTC
>VYDD01000434.1:1320-6063 GCA_009843625.1 Gammaproteobacteria bacterium
CGAAGGCATCGAGGCCATCCACTTCGGATGGGAGGACGGCGCGCCGCCCATGCCCGGCGAAGAGCAGACGCGCGAGGACGTGCTCGCGATGGATGAGATCGAGATCACCCAGGTGACGTCGTTCTTCGTGGGGGCGACGAACCGGAGGGACGTGCTCCGGCTGCAGCGCGAGGTCAACGACTACGAGGGCGAGCCGATGATGGCGGTCATCCCCGGTTTGGCCCTGAACGAGATGTGGCAGGGGATCGGCTACGCCGAGACCGGGCTCCGGGTGGTGACGATCTTCGTCGTGCTGGTGGGACTGCTGGGCATGCTGGTGTCGCTCTACACGTCGCTCAACGAGCGGCGCCGGGAGATGGCGATCCTGCGCGCCGTCGGAGCCGGACCCAACCGGATCGTCTCGCTGCTGGTGCTCGAGTCGGTGTGCCTGGCCGCGGCGGGGGCCATCGGCGGACTGGCGCTGGTGTATGTGCTGCTTTCAGCCGGGCAGCCCATCGTCGAGGCGCAGGTGGGGCTCTTCATCCCGATCCGGCCGCCCGGCTCGATCGAGCTGCTCTTCCTCGGCGCCGTGGTGACGGCCGGATTCCTGATGGGCTTCGTGCCCGCTCTCAAGGCCTACCGCACCGCCCTCCACGACGGGCTCGCGGTGCGCGTGTAGGAGGGCTTAGCTCGAAGCCAGCCAGCGGTAGACCGCGCCCACGTTCAGCGGGAACCACTCCTCGTACTGACCCCAGTGGGCGTAGTCGTCCAGGCGCACCTGGGCCATGGCCTCCTCTTCGGACAGGCCCTCGTCGAGCGCGCTCTGGACGGCGTCCCGCAGATCCGCGTAGTAGGCGAGTTGGCGCTCGATGGTGCCCCGGTCCCCTACGGTTCCGTGCCCGAAGACCATGGTCTCGAAGGGGATCTCCATCAGCAGATCCAGCGCCACGTAGAACTCGTCGAAATACCAGCCCGGGAGGTCGCGGAACCCCACCCGGTCGTTGCTGACGAAGTCCACCGCGAAGGCGATGCGCTCCTCGGGGAGAAACGTCACGATCAGGTTGTCGCTGTGGCTCCGTCCCAGATAGTGGAGTTCGATGGCACGGCCGCCGAAGCGGAGCGTCATCTCGTCGGAGAAGGTCAGGTCCGGCGGGGGAAGGTCGGGATCGCCGCGCTCGAGGATGATGGGCAGTGCGTTCTCCTGGGCGATGATCGGGACGTCGTCGCCGAACTCGGCCAGGAGCGCGGGTGCCCCGGTGGCGTGGTCGGCGTCGCTGTGGCTGTAGACGATGGCCGCGAGCGGCTTGTCCGGGACCGCCCCGCGGATGGCGCCCGCGAGGCCGGCCGCCGCTTCCATCGAGATGGGGTCAACGGCCACCACGCCGTCGTCGGTGTCCACGAAGAAGGCGTTGTGCGTACCCGCGTTGTACCAGAAGACGCCGTCGGCGACTTCGCTGGTCGCGGGATCCATGGCGGGGGCCTGTTCGGCTGCGTCGGCACAGCCGCCGTGGCTCTGGACTATCGGGCCCTCAATCGGATGGGGGGTACGATGGGTACGGGTCATGCGGTCATCCTCCTCCGGGGGCGGGATGGGATCGAGCAGGGCTCCCTCTCGGCAACCACACTCTGTAATACTCCTGTAATACTCCGCTGCCGATGTCCCACGTGCAACAGGCCGGAGACGCTGCGGCAGTTGCAGCGAGCGCGCGTCGTAGCGCTCCATGCGCGGCTGCGTCTGGAATCCCTTTCGACATCCGGTCGGTCTCGACATCTTTGACGTTGATGCTGAACACGCAACGAGTCTCCTTCAGGGAGTGGGCCTTGCCGCCAACGTGTCTTTCGTTCTCCCCCGGCAAGAGGCGGCGAAGCTTCCAGCTTGCGTGCATCGTGTCGGTGGCTGTTGTCGCAGGCTGCGCAGCGCCGGAATCCACCGTCACCGAGCTCGCCCTGGAGGAAGTGGCCGTTGAGGCGGCGCCCGGAGCCCGCTTTCCGTCACTCGAGCGCCACGGCGATGCGGTTGTGCTGAGCTGGCTGGAGCCGCACATGGTGGAGGGCGAGGAAGTGTGGGCGCTGAAGGGAGCTGCGTATCAGGCCGGCACCCTGGGCAAGCCGTTCGACGTGACTCGCTCGGGCGGGGGCGCGACCTTTTTCGTGAACTGGGCGGACTTCCCGGTGGTGTGGCCCGTGGGCGACGGGCGGCTGGCGGCGCACTGGCTCCAGCGGGGCGGCTCGGCCACCTACGACTACGGGGTGCGGGTCTCCTTCTCCGACGATGGCGGGCACTCCTGGAGCGAGCCGTGGACGCCGCATGAGGACGGCACCCCCTCCGAGCACGGGTTCGTGTCGGTGTTCGGGCTCGGGCACGGGGAGGCGGGGATGGTCTGGCTGGACGGCCGGCGCTTCTTCGAGGCCGACGGTTCGCGGGCGGCCAGTCCCCGCATGACGCTGCGGTACCGCACGGCCGGCGCCGACGGGACCAGGACCGCCGAGGTCGAACTGGACGACCACATCTGCGACTGCTGCCAGACCGACGCGGCCATGACCTCGGCGGGGCCGGTGGTCGTCTACCGCGACCGCACCGAGGAGGAGGTGCGCGACATCTCCGTGGGCCGCTTCGTGGACGGTAAATGGACGGGCGGCGTCCCCGTGCACGACGATGGCTGGGTGATCCCGGGCTGCCCGGTGAACGGCCCTTCCGTGGCGGCCGCGGGCGATGACGTCGTGGTGGCGTGGTTCACCGGCGCCGGCAACACGCCCCGGGTGCGGGCGGCCTTCTCACGGGACGCGGGCGCAACCTTCGGTCCGCCGGTCACCATCGACCTGGGCAACCCGGTGGGGCGCGTCGCCACCGTGATGCCCGAGCCGGGAACGGCGCTGGTCGCCTGGCTGGAGGCCGAGCGTTTGTTCGCGCGCACTATCACTGCGGACGGGAACCTGGGACCCGCGCGCCTGGTAGCAGCCTCCTCCAACGCTCGCGCGAGCGGCTTCCCGGCCATGCTCGTCGACTTGGCGGACCGGGTCGTCTTCGCGCAGACGGTGGTAAACGAGGGCATTCGCGTCCTGCGGTCGCAAGAGCCGTGGACGGCCTGGAAGGACTGAGACCGGGCAACCGCGGAGAGGCACGAGTTCATCCGACTCATCCCGGCGACACCCGAGCCCGCCCTGGCGCAACCCTGTCCGGAGACCATCATGACCGACCAGCCGTTCGGTTCGGCAGGAAAGTTCTGGCTGCTGGCCCTCGCGTGGCTGCCCGCGGGGATCGTGGTGGTGTCGCTCGCCCGCGGGGTGACCCCTCCGCTCACGCCCGAGACGCTGTTCATGCTCCCCGTCGCGCTCATGTCGCTGGCGGTCACGGCACCCTGCGGGCTGCCGCTGGCGCTGGCTTTCCGGGGGATCTGGCGCACCGGATCCACGCGCGCGGCCTGGAAAACCGTCGCGATCCTCGCGCCCATCACCTCGTTCGCGGCGCTCTTCGCCGGACTGCTGGGCCCGATCGCGATCGCGATCTACGCCATCGTGCTCAGCGTCCCGGCGTGGATCGTATACGCGGTCGTGCGCCGGCACTCACGGTCATAGGCCGGGCGTTCCCGGGGTAGGCGGGGCTTCGTCGCGGGGCGCTTCGATGGTCCCCGTGCAGTAGCTGACGATGACCGGGAGCCCGCGGCACCTGATCGCCTCCGTGCGCTCGCGAGCCTCGCCAGGATCGTAGTATACCGTTGTCGTCCGGCTGTACCCGAAGGCCGCAGGGAAACGGAAGAAGCCGCTCAGACCGACAAAGAGGTAGAACAGTACGGCGAGCGCGATCATTCCCTTCTTCTTCATCGGCGATGCCCTCGTCTCAGGGAAAGAGGGACTCATTCGCACCGAACGCTGCCGGGAGCACGTGCGGTGGAGCGGCCCTGCTACCGACCCGCCCAGTCCATTACAACGCGCTGCAACTCCCCCAAGCTGGGGGGAATCCGCGTGAAGCGCGAGGGCTTCTTCTCGCCCGCCGCCAGTTGCTCCGGCACAGGCACCGGCCGCCCGATGGCTTCCTCCACGATGTCGCCGAACTTGGCCGGATGGGCCGTGGCCAGCACCACGCCGTGGGCGTCCGGCCTCCGGGCAAGCGCCCGCTCCAACGCCAGCCATCCAACCGCGGTGTGCGGATCCAGGATGTAGCCGTGGTCCTCGAAGACCCGTCTCATCGCTGCCCGCGTATCGGCGTCGCTCCATGCCGAGCCCGACAGACACCCCCGCAGTCGGGCCAGATCGCCATCGAACAGAGCGAGGATGCGCGCCAGGTTCGACGGCGCCCCCACATCCATCGCGCTGGATAGCGTGCGGACCGACGCCCGCGGCTCGTAGCAACCCGTACGCAGGTACTCGGGCACAACGTCGTTGGCGTTGGTGGCCGTGACGAAGGCTGCCGCGGGGAGGCCGAGCTCGCGGGCCATCAGCCCGGCCGCCAGGTTGCCGAAGTTGCCCGACGGCACGGAGAAGATCAGCGGCTCGTGCCGGTGCAGCTGCGCCCACGCGTGGAAGTAGTAGAAGATCTGCGGCAGCAGGCGTCCGATATTGATGGAGTTCGCGGAGGTCAGCGCGAGAGCCTCCCGGGCGTCCGGATCGCGGAACATCGCCTTGACGAGCCGCTGACAGTCGTCGAACGCGCCCGCCACCGCCACCGCGAGCACCTGGTCCCCCAGCGTCGTAAACTGCCGCTGCTGGCGCTCGCTCACCTGTCCGTCCGGGAACCGCACCACCACGCGCGTGGGCGGCAGACCC
>VYDD01000434.1:6073-8865 GCA_009843625.1 Gammaproteobacteria bacterium
ATCTCGACATCAGACAGCACATGAAGCGCGCGCCCACATCCTTGAATGCCAGCGTCGGGCCGTGGAACAGCTCCAGCACATGCGTGCGCGGGCCCAGCGGAACCAGCGGCAACGGAAAGCCGAGCGCCTCGCGCGCCGCGGATTCCAGCACTTCATCCTCCAGTTCATCGCCGAGAAGATGACGCGCCACGGCGAGCCCGCACCGGATCGCGCCTGAGCCCCTCAGCGCATCGATCTCGCCCGCGGCAAGGGGCGAGAGCTTCTCCGGCATGAAGAGCCCGCCGTCGGGAGCGAGTCCCCGGAACAGCGCTTCGCCGAAGGAGACCGGTGCGGCCTGGCCCGACGTGCTGACGAGCTTCAATCTCCCTCCGGTGAGACGTCCTCGACGCGCACCCCATGCCGGTTGACGGGGGAGGCCCAGGCCTGGCAATCAAGCGCCGCGGTCTCGCCGAAGGCCCGGCGGATGCCCTCGGCGACGTGTTCGGCGGCGTCGCCGCCCCGGCACAGCGCGAAGACCGAGGGCCCGGACCCGGACAGGGAGAAGCCGAGGGCGCCGCGAGCCAGCGCCGCTTCCCTGGCCTGGGCGAAACCCGGGATGCGGCCGGCGCGCAGCGGCTCCGCCACGACATCCCTGATCGAACGCGAGAGAAGGTCCCAGTCGGAGGCGTAGAGCCCGGCGGTGAAGGCCGCGGTGTTGGCCCACTGCGTGACTGCGGCTTTGAGCGGCACGTGTTCGCCGAGCACGCGGCGGGCGTCCTCTGTGCGGGTCTCCAGGTGCGGGCGCACCACCACCGCCCAGAGTTCCGGTGGGACGGGAAGCTCCACGACCTGCAGCGACCTCCCGGGCAGGACGAGCACGATCCCTCCATGGAGGGCGGGGGCGACGTTGTCGGCGGCTGGCGATCCGGAACCCGCGAGCTCGCCGGCCAGCGCGCACTGCAGCAGTTGTGCGCGGGAAAGGCCAGCCCCGATTGCGCGGTCCGCCGCCACCGCGCCCGCCACCGCGCTGGAGGCGCTGCCGCCCATGCCCCCGGCAAGCGGAATGCCCTTGTGAAGCTCAATGGCGACTCCGGCTGCGGCGTTCCCGGAGTCCGAGGCCATGGCCTCGGCCGTTGCGCCGGCTCGTGCCAACCCCAGCACCGCGCGGGCGGCCGCCCCGGCACTGTTGCGGGCAGGGTTCACCGGAATGCGTCCCTTGTCGCCCGTGATGCGCTCGATGATGACTCCCGGCTCTCGCGTTGCGCGCGCGACCACCGCGTCGGACGGCCGCGCGACGGCCATGCCGAAGACATCGAACCCGCACGCGATGTTGCCGATGGTGGCGGGGGCCGAGACGCGCACGGCAGCCGTGCCGCCGGGAGAGTGCGTCCCGGTCATGGTGGCGTTTACTTGAACACGCGGAAGAAGGCCCGGAACACCTTCTGGGCGGTGGGCGTCAGCTTCTGCTTGCGCCAGGCGTTTGCCGCGCGCGCAAAGACGTCGCTGCGCGTGGGATAGGGGTGGATGGTGCTCCCGAGCTTGCCCAGGCCGAGGCCGGCCGTCATCGCCAGCGTGACCTCGCCGATCATGTCCCCCGCCTGCGCGCACACGAGCGTCGCGCCGAGGATGCGGTCGCTGCCCTTCTTCAGATGGACGCGGAAGAAGCCGTTTTCCTCACCCTCCAGGATGGCGCGGTCGATGTCGTCGAAGTGGACGGTGATGGTTTCGACATCGTGGCGCGCCGCTATGGCCTCGTCGCGATGGAGGCCGACGTGGGCGACCTCCGGGTCCGTGTAGGTCGCCCACGGGATCACCAGGCGGCTCGCCCGGCCGCGGCCGAAGAAGAGCGCGTTCTGCACGGCGATGCGTGCCTGGTGGTCGGCCGCATGGGTGAACTGGTGCTTCGACGCCACATCGCCCACCGCGTAGATGCCCTTCGCCGTCGTGCGCAGCTGGTCGTCGACCTGGATGCCGTTGCGGTCGTATGCCACGCCGGCGGCCTGGAGGCCCATCCCGTCGACGTTGGGTGCACGGCCGGCGGCCACCAGCACCGCCTCGGCTGCGAGTTCCTCCTGATGTCCGCCGTGCTCCACCGCCAGCACGGTGGCGCCGTCCTCGCGGCGCGCTCCGAGCACGGCCGCCGAATTCAGAACGCGCACGCCGTCGGCCTCGATGGCGCGGGTCACGATGGCGGCCGCGTCCCGGTCGTCGCGCGGCAACGGATGCGGGTCTGCGTGCACCACGGTGACCTCGCTGCCGAAGCGCGCGAAGGTCTGCGAGAGTTCCACCCCGATGGGACCGGCACCGATCACGATCACGCGCGGCGGCAGTTCGGTGAGCGAGAAGATGGTCTCGTTGGTGTAGACGTTCGGGCCTTCGAGGCCCGGCACCGGGAGGAGCGCCGCGCGGGCGCCTGTCGCGATGACCGCGCGGCGGAAATGCAGTTCGTCCCCGTTGACGCGCAGCCGGTCCGGCCCCACGAACTCGCCGTGGCCGAGGAAGACGTCCACCCCGAGCCCGGCGAACCGCGATGCTCCGTCGACCGGGCTGATGCGGGCGCGCAGCCGCCGCATGCGCTCCATCGCGGCGGTGAACTCGCTCGCCGGTCCGTGATCCGCCCCCCGGCCGGCCGCCGATCCGGAACGGCCGTTGGCGGAGGCCGCGCTCCCCGCATGCATCCGCCGGGCCGAGCTGATCACCGCCTTTGAGGGAACGCACCCGAAGTTGAGGCAGTCCCCGCCCATGAGGTGGCGCTCCACCATGGCGACCTTCGCGCCCAGCCCCGCGCCGATGGCGGCGCTCACCAGCCCCCC
>VYDD01000325.1 GCA_009843625.1 Gammaproteobacteria bacterium
CAGCGACAAGATTGGCCGCGGCGCCAGCGAAGACCCTCATTGTTCTGTTTGACAATCGTCCCCCTTGAAAGTCCTCCGAGCCGTCAGCAGGACAGGCAGTTGTCGTTGTTCTTCGACCCGAGTCTCTCCAGCAGCGCCACGATCTCCGGGAAGACGGTGACGCGCTGCACCGGACCGTTCGCCATGTCGGCGGTGGTCTCGCCCTTGCGGGTGAGCACGGTGACGTCCGCCCCGCGTTCCACGAGGTATTCGATGAGTTCCCGGTCCCCGCGGGCCGCGGCGTTGTGGAGCGGCGAGAACCCGTTGTAGTCACGCGCGTTCACGTTCGCGCCCAGCTCCTCGACCAGGTAGCGCACCGACGGGAGCCACCCGTTGGGGGCGTGCCGATGGGCATTACCCGCCAGCCCGAGGCCGTAGCCGACGCCGGAGGCCGCGTGGATGGGCTGCACGCCCCGGCCCCCGACCGGCACCACGGGCAGTCCCGAGGGATCCGGCTTCGGCTCGCCGTCGTCACGGCCGTTGCCGGTCGAGGGACGCCCCGGCGGGCGGAAGGTCGGGGTGGTGTAGTTGGCGCCATAGGCCACCAGCAGCCGCATCGCGTCCACGTCGGTGCCGTAGGCCGCGCGCCAGAAGGGGGTAGCGCCCCAGGTGTCGACTCCGAGGACGTTGTGGTTGAAGGAGGTGTACCAGAGGTGGCGCTTCAGGCGCACGTTGGGGTCGGCGCCGGCGTCGAGCAAAGCCTTCATGAGCTCCAGGTAGGTGGTGTTCTCCTGCTTGATCGCGGTGGGCTGCGGATAGAAGGACTTGGGGACCCACTGCAGGTGGACCGCGGCGTAGAGGGGCGTGGCGCCCGGGTCGCTCTGCAGGTTGGGGTCGGCGCCCTGGTCGAGCAGCCACATGGAAAGATCGAAGTGGCCGTTCAGGGTCGCCATGAGCAGCGCGGAACTCAGGTCGCCGCCGGTGACCTGGTCGATGTCGGCTCCGCCGTCGAGCAGCGTCTTGACGACGTCGTGGTGGCCCTCGCGCGCTGCATAGTGGAGCGCAGTGTTGCCGCCCTGCCTGCCCACCAGCTGATCGTAGGACATCGGCGCCCGGGTCTGCCCGCGGACGGCGGCCCTCCCGGCCGACCGTTCCTCTTCCTCCTCGCCTTCGTCTTCCTCTTCTTCGTCGTCGTCCTGCCGGGTTCCGTCCACGGGGGTGTCCGAAATGATCTCTTCGCCGAAGAGCGCGGAGAGGCGGGCGTCACGCTGCCTGATGAGCACGCGGTCTTCCCGGGCCATGGCCGGGTAGTCGATGACGTTGGTCTGGATCGACGGATCCGCGCCTGCCCCGAGCAGCGAGCGCACCATGTCGGTCCGGCCGTAGGCGGCGGCGAACATGAGCGGCGTCTGCCCGTTGGCGGATTCCTGCGCGTTCACATCGGCGCCCTTGTCCACCAGGGCCACTGCGATCTCCGGGTTGCCCGACCAGGCGGCGTAGTGGAGCGCGGCTTCGCCGGTCTCGGTGGTCGCTTCGAGGTTGGCGCCCGCATCCGCCAGCAGGCGCACGATGCCGGCATGGCCCGCCCGGCTGGCCACCATCAGGGGCGTGAAGCCGCCCAGCCGGGTGGCCGCCTCCAGGTTCGCGCCCGCGAACACGAGCACGTCGGCCAACTCCTGCTGGCCGTTCTCGGCCGCCCAGTGCAGCGCGGTCATGCCGTCGCCCTGGGCCGCGTTCACATCCGCCCCGGCGCGCAGCAGCTCGCGAACCTCGTCGGCGTCGCCGCGCATGGCGGCGTCGGCTACCGGCGAGTCCGGCGGCACGGCTGCCGAGATCAGCAGCGTCAGACACACCAGGTTGATCTTCCATGCGGCCTTCATCGGCCCTCCTTCATGTGCGCGCACTCTTCGTTCCGTGACGGTCGGCACCGCGGGGATGCTCGCGTCTGCGACTAGGACCTCGAGCTGACGTCGTCGGCGTAGGAGGCGGGAAGCCTCATCAGCATCTCACCCGTGCTGTCGCCGAAGCTGTCGAGGTCGTCCAGCCCCAGCCTGTGGAGCAGCGTGAGCATTGCGTTGGCCAGCGGGGTGCCGTCCGGCGCCTTGACGTGCAGGCCGCCCTCGAGTCCCATGGCCTGTCCACCCACCACGATGAAGGGCACGCGACGGTGGTTGTGCAGGTTTCCGTCGCCCATGGGCGAGCCGTACACGACCATCGTGTTGTCGAGCAGCGTGCCGTCCACCTCCGCCGTGTTGTCGAGCTTCTCGAGCAGGTAGGGGAGCAGGCCGACGTGGTACTTGTTGATCTGATAGAAGCCCAGCACGCCCTCGTCGCCGGAAGCGTGCGACTGCGGGTGGAAGCCCCCTTCGCAGCCGCTCTCGGGGAAGACGCGAGACGACACGTCGCGGCTCATCTTGAGCGAGAAGACCCGGGTCATGTCGGTCTGGAAGGCGAGCGCCTGCAGGTCGAACATCATCTGCACGTGCTCGGTGTAGGAGTCCGGCACGCCCACCGGGGCCTCGGGCAGCTCGCGCTCGAACCCACTGGTGTTGCGGGCTTCGGTGCGTTCGATGCGCCGCTCCAGTTCGCGCACGTCCTCGAGGTAGTGTTCCATGCGGACCCGGTCCTCGGGCGGGAGGGCGGCACGCAGCCGCGCGACCTCCTCGGTGACCCAGTCGAGGATGCTCGCCTGGGTGCGGCGCCGGCGCGCGCGCTCCTCGGGCGTGCCTCCGGCTCCGAAGAGCTGGTCGAAGGCCACGCGGGGATCCCGGGTCATGGGGAGCGGATCGGTGGGCGAGGCCCAACTGATTGAATCCGTGTACGCGCAGGCGTACCCGTACGAGCAGCCGCCCGACTGGTCCACGTTCTCAATGCAGAGCTGCATGGACGGAATCGCGGTCTCCTGGCCGAAACGCTGGGCGAAGAGCTGGTCCATGGAGGTGCCGACGTAAACGTCGGATCCCTCGGTGCGCCGCGGATGCGCCTGGGTGAGGAAGGTGGCGCTGGACCGGAAGTGGTCGGCGCCGATTTCCTTCGGGGCGAAGGCCTCCGCCTGCCGCACATCGGTGTTGCTGATGATGGTCAGCCGATCCTGGAAGCTCTCCAGCGGCTGGAGCGCGCTCGGGCTCAGATCGAAGCCGCGACCGAGCTTCGCGGGAGCCCACAGGTGCTGGGTCGCACCCCACTCGTTGCTCCCCGCGGCTCCGTGCGAGTTCTCGATGGCGATGAGGCGCGGCTTCTGCACTTCGGCGGCCACATCGCCCCAGAGCCTGCCGGCGGGAATCATGCTGTCCAGAAGAGGCAGCGCAAGCGCGACCCCCGAGCCCCGGAGAAAGGTCCGCCGCGGAATGTGGGTTCCGGTGATGAACTTCATGTCGTGCTCCTGTCGGTGACGGGGTAGCCCTGTCCTGTAGTTTCGTTGTGCGCCTTCAGCGTTGTGCTTCCGTAGCCAGTTCCGCTGCCCTGCGCATGCGGAAGGCGTCGCTCTCGACGATGCCGAGGATGAACTCGGAAGGACGAAAATCGTTCTCTTCGGCTCGCCGCACGATCCGTCGCACGGCGGGCATGTCGTAGTATTCCACGCGGCGTCCCAGGCCATAGGCCATCAGGTTCACCGTGAAGTTGCGCAGCACCGGTGTCTTCAGCCGCAGCATCGCCTCGTGCAGGTCCGTGGGGCTGGTGAGCGGCGTGCCGTCGTAGAGCTGGCCCCGGGTGTCGAGCGCGATGCCGTTCTCGCGAATGCGCCAGCGGCCGGTCACGTCGAAGTTGTCGAGCGCCAGCCCGATCGGATCCATGAACTGGTGGCAGGCGTTGCAGACCATGTTGGCGCGATGGATTTCCATGCGCTCGCGTGTGGTGAGCATGCGCGTGCCTTCGGTACCCTCGGTCTCGTCGAGGTCGGGTATGCCCGGGGGCGGAGGAGGAGGTGGCGTGCCGAGGATGACCTCCATCACCCACTTCCCGCGCAGAACCGGGGAAGTGCGGTTGGCGAGCGAACTCTGGGCGAGCACGCTGCCGTGGCCGAAGACGCCGCGCCGCCGTTCCGACGGGTACTGCACCTTGCGGAACTCCTCGCCGACCACCCCGGGAATCCCGTAGTGGGTGGCCAGGCGTTCGTTCAGGAAGGTGTAGTCCGCGGTGATGAATTCGGTAACCGGCCGGTCTTCGCGGAACAGGTGGTCGAAGAAAAGCTCGGTCTCGCGGATGAGCGCATCGCCGAGCTGCTGGTCGTAGTCCGGAAAGAGCACCATATCGGGGTTCAGCTTCTCCAGGTCCGACAGGCGCAGCCACTGCGCCGCGAAGCGGCTGCTGAGCGCGCTTGAGCGAGGATCGGCCAGCATGCGCAGCGTCTGTTCGCGCAACGTTCGTCCCGAAAGCCGATTCGTGCGCGCCACGCTCGCCAGCTCCTCGTCCGGAGGCGACGCCCAGAGGAAGAAGGAGAGGCGGGAGGCCAGATCGATGTCGCTGATGCGGTAGGTTTCGCCCGGTTCCACCCCTTCCGGCCATTCCTCGAAGCGGAAGATGAAGTGCGGGCTGGCGAGGATCGCCTCGAGGGCGTAACGGACGCCGCCTTCGAAGCCGGACTCCTGCTCACCCTGGTCGTAGAAAGCCATCAGCCCGGTCAGGTCTGCCTCATCCACCGGCCGGCGGTAGGCGTCGGTCGCGATCCGCTCGATGATGGCGCGGGCGCACGGCCGCACCTCGTCCGGTCCGGTGGGACGGCAGGAGAAGATGTTGCGGCGGCTCGGGGTGTCCGAGACGCCGGTCACCCTGGCCGGTCCCTTGATCACCAGGTCGCGGATGTGGGGCGGCATGGTGAGCCCGTATCCGATGCCGATCTGGGTGTCGGCGATGCTGTGTCCGTGCGCGGAGAAGAGATCGTCCACCGGGCCGCGCTCGGTCGGAATGAAGACCGCGGAGACGCGGTGTGGGCCCGCGCGCACCTGGATGGGGCCGGTCTCGAGGATCAGGCCCTTGCCGCCGGGGTCGACTTCGCCCATGAAGCGGTCGACGGGGAGCAGCGCGACCTGCTCGCCGTCGATCGAGATGTCCACCGCCTCGCCCGGCTCGTTGCGGCCGAAGAGGTAGCCTTCCGGGGAGTAGTGGAAGGAGACGCTGAACTCGTAGGTCCCGTCGGCGGGGAAGTTGTGCACGATGGAGGTGCCGCCCCTGGAACCGTAGGGTGCGCCCGGCACGCGCTCGCGCTGCGAGGCCAGCCGGGGAATGCGGTAGGTGGTTTCCTGGTTCCCCGCGAGCGGGTTGCCGACCGCGAGGCGGGAGATCTCGCTGGCCGCCTTGAGATAGGCGCTCAGAAGCGTCGGCGAGAGCGCCTGCACGTCCGCGATGTTGTCGAAGTTCGCGCTCTTGGTATCGAGCGGAAGGAAGTTCGCCGCATCGATCTCGATCTCCAGAAGGTCCCGGATCGACCTCTGGTACTCGGCGCGATTCAGCCTCTGGAAGGTGCGGCCGCCCGGGTTGGGGGCTTCCGCAGCGGCCCGGTCCATGTTGGCCTCGAGGGTCTCGACCAGCAACTGGAGGGTGTCGCCCCCCGGGCGCGGGATGCCCGGCGGCGGCATCATTCCGGCGCGCAGCTTCTGGATCATCTTTTCCGCCGTCTCCGCCGTGCTCGGGGCGGCGGCCACATCGAAGCCGATCAGGGACAGGTTGCCGGTCTGCAGAAAGTCGTTGTGGCAGACCTGGCAGTAGCGGACGACCACGGCGGTGAGGTCTTCGTTGGCAATGGTGGCGGAGCCGTGGCCGGCGATGGCGGCCGAGCGCTGGCCCGCGCGCGTCGCCGGTCCCCGGTCCGGTCCGGCCGCGCCCTGGCCGACGAAGCTGCTTCCGCTCGCAAGCAGAAGTCCCGAGATGAGCCCCGATGCCGCGAGTGCGCGCATGACATTCCTCTCCACGATCCTGAAGACGCCTAACCGTAGACGAATAGCTCGCGTGGACCCTCCGCGCAAGGTTGACGAAACGGCTATTCTTGTGGCCATGGTTCCGATCATCTCAGCGCTGCTGGCCCCCTTGGCCGGGGTGCTCATCTACGTCACGATGCACCACCGGGCGCGCACGGTCCGGCTGCTCGATACGGCGGTCATCGTCGCGCTTCCGCTTCTCGTGGCGGTTCAGGTGCTGCCGCATGCGTGGGGTGAACGGAGCCTGGTGCCCGTCGTGATGGTAGCGCTCGGGGCCGGGCTGGTCGCGCTGGTCGAGCGACTTTCCCATACCCTGGCCCGCTACACCGACGACGCGACCATCCTGTTCGCCGTGCTGGGCATCTCCGTGCACGCGCTGCTGGAGGGGAGCGCGCTCACGGCCGGCGCTTCCCCGGCCTTCGTCCTCGCGGTGGTGGCTCACCGGGTGACGCTGGGATTGCTCATATGGTGGCTGGTGGTGCCGCGTCACGGCACGCGGGCGGCGGCCGCCGGGGTGGCAGCGATCCTGGCCGCGACCGTGGCGGGATACGTGGTGGGCACCGGCGTGATGGCCGACCTGGCGTTCGTCGACAGCCACCTCCTGGAAGCCTTCGTGGCGGGCACCCTCCTTCACGTGGTTCTGCACCAGGGACGTGAGGACCACCGGCACTGAGACGGCGGTCAGGGGTCGTCCACCTGAGCCTGATAGAGGCGGCGTCCCTCCTCGAAGGTGGCGAGAACCTCTTCCTTATGCGCGGGGTCGTCCCAGCGGTCCATGAACTCCAGCTCGTACAGCACCTGATCGATCCAGCGCACGAAGAAGGCGGCGTCTTCGGGGGAGCGGATGGGCTCGTCGTCGGCGATGACGAAGACCGGGTTGGTGTGCGCGAACAGGTAGCTGTCCATGGCGCCGTGCTGTGGCGGCCCCAGGGCGCGCGCGGCGATCCAGCCTGAGTTTTCGACCGGGATCTCCAGCTCGGCGCTGAGCGATTTGCCGTCGCCGTCGGCTTCGACGGCATGCACCACGCGCCCGTCCTGAATGATCTCCAGGCGGTGCATGCGGAAGAGCGACTCGGCGGTGGCGTTCACCGTTACCCTTTCGCCCGCGGCGACTTGAAGTTCCTCGCCCATTTCCCTGCCTGAGACATCGAGCGTGAGGATGGGGCCGCTGGTCACGAAGGCGCGTCCCGCCGCCATGGCGTCGGCCCAGGCGTCGTAGTCGAGCCGGTCCTCGCCGGTATGGACATACGTGCGCGTGGTGCCGACCGCGGGGTGCCGCCAGATGTCCGACATCACATCCGTCCCCGCCGTCGCGGGAATGCGGGATCCGGTGTTGAGCAGGCGATACCATACCTCGGCCGTTCCCAGCTCGTCACTCCAGATGCAGGCCACGTCCACGAAGTCCGCCAGGCCGAGGATGGCATCCACGGGCAACTCGCGGGCGGAGCCGGCTCCGGCGGCATTCGGGTCGCGGTGCCGGAGCCCGAAGGGATGCACGTAGCCGCCGATGCCGCCCTGTTCGTGGACGCGGCGAAGAACGTGCGCGTTGTCGGGATAAAGGGCGTGGTGGGCGGTGCCGACGGAGCCGATGTAGAAGGGCGTGATCAGTTCGACCAGGTTCAGCAGCGAGAGGTGGGCGAAGTAGCTGGGCCGGTATTCCTCATTGTAGTAGACGATGGTCCTGGGGTCGTCGTGCGGATGTGGATGCGGCCGCCCGAGGAAGTGTTCCAGATCCTCGACCCGGCTGTTGCCCCAATAGTTGGCGATCATGCCATTGGCCACGTTCAGGTCTTCGGCCCGAGCCTTGTCGCCGAGATCGGCGGGAGTGATGAAGTAGTGCCCGCCGTAGTTGGGATGGATGTGGTTGTCGCCCGAGTACCAGCCTTCGGCGGCCATGTCGATCCAGCGGTCGAGCTGGACCTCGACGATGGTGTGCTCGCCCGCCCGCACCTCGACGGGACGCGAGACGGGCTCGTATTCGAAGCCGCGCCAGGCCTCAAGGCTCGCCTCGCCGGCGGGGAGGGTCACCGTGAAGCTGCCGTCGCTGTGGAAGTAGTAGTCCTCGGTAACGCTGACGACGCGCGGATAGCTGCCGTGGGGGAAGTAGGCCCGCCCGTCGGCGCCCGTCAGATAGATGCGCGACGGCAACAGCTCCCCGCCGGAGTCGGTGACGCGCACCCGCAGCTGGCCGGTCGGCTCCGACCACGCGTAGCCGTCGATGCGCACTCGCCGCGGCTGCCCGCCGCCGCGCCCGACCGTGTACAGCGCGAAGCCCATCCCGCCGTCGATGGTGCGCGGCTGGTCGTCGGTGCCGCCGTTGCGGGCAAAGACGATGCGCTCGCCATCCGGTGACCATGACGGGAAGTACTCGTCCGTGCGCGTGTGCGTGAGGCGCACCGGCTGGATGCCGCGCAGCGACTTCGCGCTGGGGACGGCGTAGAGATCGTTGTTGCCGGACGCGTCGGTGATGTACGCGACGATGCCCCCGTGGGAGGCGACGACCGGAGCCGCCTGGTAGTTGGTCTCGATGCGGATGAGGAGTTCGGACTCCCCGGTCTCCGCGCGCCAGCGCCAGAGCGAGCCCGAGCCCAGCGCGGCCTCGCCACGCCGGGACACGAAGACGATGTCGCCGCTCGAACCGACCCAGTCGCCGGCCATGTCGTTCACGTCGGGATCGGCGATCACCGGCTCGGCGACCGCGCGCGCCAGGTCGTAGGCCCAGAGGTCGAAGGTGCCGTCGCGCTCGGTGGTGAAGAGGATGCGCGAGCCGTCGGGCGACCAGCGCGGCCGGAGGTCCAGAAACGGGTGGTCGGTCAGCTGCCGCGACGCGCCCGTAGCGACCTCCACCACGAAGATGTCGAAGTTGCGGTCGATGTCGGCCGCGTAGGCGGACGGCTAACGGCCAAAATCACGGCAGGAGATCACGTAAGTCT